>NZ_JBYSWF010000032.1:0-74873 GCF_058780865.1 Pseudomonas sp. GP01-A4 | reverse complement strand
CCGCCCACCCAGCCGGAACCGGGTGTCAGTGCGCAAGTGCCGCTGTCCTACGGGCCATTTATCAGCCAGGGCAACGTACCGGTAGCCAACACCACCCTGGAGACCTACGTCCAGGGCGATAACTGCAATGCCTGTCACCAGTACGCGACCATCGCCGGCAGCTCGACCCTGGCCTCGGACTTTTCGTTCCTGTTCAACAGTGCCGATTCGGCCAGCAAGAAAAGCCTGGTCAAGCGCGTAAAAGCCTTCCAGACCCTCAAGGACGGTTCACCCTGAACTCGACTGTTCAGACCGCTGCTCAAGGTTTCTCGGTGCTGTAAGGCCTTGAGCATTTGGTCCTTGCGCTAGCTCCTGCTGGTTAAAAGAGGCGCCCCTTATCAAGCGACGCCCGAAATGTCCGACAGCCCCCCGCATCTACCCGGTAAGACCGCTCTCGAGGGATATCGTGTGGCCACCCACCGGCCACTCATGACTTTTGGTAAAGAGTCCTTTTCGGATTCAGCGGTTTTTCCGAAGGAACGAGCGGCCGATACTCGACTCCATTGTTCACATCACTTCAGGAGTCACTCATGTCCATTCCCGCATTCGGCCTCGGCACGTTCCGCCTGCAAGGCCAGGTCGTCATCGACTCCGTCAGCACCGGCCTGGAGCTGGGCTATCGCGTCATCGACACCGCACAAATCTACGAAAACGAAGCCGACGTCGGCCAGGCCATCGCCGACAGCGGCATCCCACGGGACGAGCTGTTCATCACCAGCAAGATCTGGATCGCCAACTTCGCCGAAGGCCAGCTGATTCCCAGCCTCAAGGAAAGCCTGCGCAAACTCCAGACCGACTACCTGGACCTGACCCTGATCCACTGGCCATCGCCGGAAGACCAGGTACCGGTCGCCGAGTTCATGGGCCAGTTGCTGGAAGCCAAGCGCCAGGGCCTGACCCGCCAGATCGGTATTTCCAACTTCACCGTCGACCTGATGAAGCAGGCAATTGCCGCCGTCGGTGCCGAGCACATCGCGACCAACCAGGTGGAACTGCACCCGTACCTGCAAAACCGCACCGTGGCGGAGTTTGCCAAGGCCCATGGCATCCAGATCACTTCCTACATGACCCTGGCCTACGGCGAAGTGCTGAAGGACCCGGTGATCCAGCAGATCGCCGAACGTCATCAGGCAACCCCGGCGCAAGTGACCCTGGCGTGGGCCATGCAACTGGGCTACGCGGTGATCCCGTCGTCGACCAAGCGCGCCAACCTGGCCAGCAACCTCAAGGCTCTGGACCTGACCCTGAGTGACGCTGACATGACGCAGATCGCCGCCCTGGAGCGTGGCCATCGGCTGACCAGCCCCAAAGGCATCGCGCCGAACTGGGACTAAGCCGCAGGGCTGCCGGACAACTCCCGCAGCCACGGCAACACCCGCAACCCGTCGGTGGCTGACGGCGGGTCGATGATGTCCATGAAGTGTTCAAGGTTGATGCTGTCCGGGGTACCCGGCAGGCGCACCAGCAGGGTCGGTGCGGCGGCCGGCGTGCCCAGTTCGCGGATATCGTAGACCAGCACATGGCGAATCTGCGGGTGCTGTTCCTGGAAGGCCAGCACCCCGCCGTCGCTGTCTGCCAGCCCGGCGTTGATGATCAGCACATCGAACGGCCTGGCCGGAATCGCCGTGAGGATCCGCACTTCTTCGAAGGTCTGCACCGGAACGATGCGGTAATAGCCCAGTTGGTTGAGCATTTTTTCGATGTACAGTCGTTGCAGATGCTGTTCATCGGCGATCAGGAGGGTCAGTGCTTTGTTTGGCATGGCGAACACCTGAGCAAGAAGCGCTCGTGAAGGACTGGACGCACTATTTTCCAGACATATTCCGAAGACTAAATAAGGCTTGTTCCACCTTCACGTAGGAGTTGTCCCAAACAGCTCAATACCCCTCCGCACCGGTCAAGTCTGATTGCAATACCCCGACAGCGCGTGGTGCAGGTGCGCGAGCGCTTCATCCATGCCATCGACGGCACTGGCCAATTCGTCGCGGGCCTGACGTTCACAAACGCTTTCCAATACCTCGCAGCAAACCATCAGTGCATGGGCCTTGACCATCTTTGCCCCGCCCTTGGTGCGATGGGCCAGGTCATGCAGGCCGGCAAAGTCTGCCTTGCGTTGCAGGTTCACCAGCTGCCCATGGTCTGCCTCGAGGCTGTCGAGCAAGGGCGCCAGCAGCTCCTTCACCGCGTCGATATCCCCGCCGGTCAGTTTCTCAAGGTGACTCAAGTCAAAGTCTGCCGCCAGTTCATCCGTGGTGCCGGGCGCCACCGAAGGTGTGGCCGTGCGCCGCGCCAGGGCCGCATGCAAATCCTCAAGCCCGGTGGGTTTGAACAGGCAGCCATCCATGCCCGCCTGCCGGCAGCGCTCGGCTTCCTCGGGCTGGGCGTTGGCGGTAAACCCCAGCAACAGGCACGGCGCCAGGCCACGCTCGCCCTCAAGGGTGCGGATATCCCGCGCCAACTCATAACCGTCCTTGAACGGCATATTGCAGTCGGTAATCACCCCGTCAAAATGCCCGGACAGCCACAACTCAAGCCCCTCGACGCCATCTTCGGCGGTGGTGATCCGGTGTCCCAGGAAGCTCAGTTGCCGGGCCAGCAGCAGCCGGTTGGCCGGGTAGTCATCCACCACCAGAATGTTCAGCGCGTGGGCCGGCGGAGTTTCCACGGCAACCGGTACGGGCGGCATCAGCGTGGTGTCGGCGACTGCCAGCTCCAGGGTGACATCCACCCGAGTGCCCTGCCCCAGCAGGCTGCTCAATTGCAATTGTCCCCCCATCATCTCGCACAGGTTGCGGCTGATGACCAGGCCCAGGCCCGAACCGCTGCGCGCCGATTGCGCAGTGTTGCTGCCCTGGATAAACGGGTTGAACAGGCGCTTCTGGTCTTCGACACTGATGCCAATGCCGGTGTCTTCCACCCACAGCCTGAGGTTCAAGTAGCCGCTGGCAATCGCCGACGAGCCGGACGCGCCAAGCCGCACCCGGCCGTGAGGGGTGAACTTGATCGCGTTGCTCAAAAGGTTCGACACCACTTGCTTGAAGCGCATCGGGTCCACCAGCACGTACCGATCAATCAGCGGGTCGAGCTCCACCTGCAGTACCAGGCCCCTGGCCCGCGCCAGCCCCTCGAAAACCCGCGCCACCGACGCCAGCAACTCGTGCAGGTTCGAAGGCTCGAGGGTCAGGGACAGGTGGCCCGATTCTATACGCGCGATATCGAGGATATCGCCGATCAATTCCAGCATGCCCCGTGACGCATCAGCGGCCACCTCCAGCGCATCGCGGTCGGCCCGGTTCTGCTCGGCGGCTTTCAGGGCCAGTTCGATCATGCCGATCACGGCGTTCATGGGCGTGCGGATTTCATGGCTCATGGTCGCGAGAAACGTGGTCTTGGCGCGGTTGGCCGCGTCGGCATCCTCCTTGGCCTCCTGCAACTGGCCGAGCAGTTGCTGCCTTTCGCTGACATCCACCCAGCCGGCGATCATGCCCACCACCTGCTCATTACCGTCGCGGTACGGCAGCATCCAGTGGTAGATGGTCAGGACCGCACCGCCCGGCACCTTGAGCACGCGGTCCTGGATCTGTGGCTCGCCCCGCTCCATCAAGCGCAGGTAATCCTGATGAAAAGACTCGGCCTGGGGGCGATTGCCGGTGTCGGTCTCGACCACGGTTTTACCGGTCACGTCCTCCAGCTTGAAACCGAACACATCAAGGTAAGCGCTATTGCACGCCATCAGCCGGCCCAGGCGATCACGCACATAAATCGGATGGGGCGTGCCGTCGATCAGCACGCCCATAAAGCGCATCTGATCACTCAGTGCCCGTTCGGCCTCGACGCGCTTGCGTATCAGCTGACGCAGATAAATCGCCCAGCCGAGGGTGATCAGCAACAGCAGCGCCGCCAGGCTGAAACCTTGAATAATCGCATTGCGGTGCCGCGCCCAGTAGCTGTCTTCAACCAATACCTCGCTACGCCAGTGGCCAGCCAATTCGTCCATTTCCTGGGGCGTAATACTCAGCAGCGCCTTGTCGAGGATCGAATACAACTCCAGTTGGCTGCGGTTGACGCCAAAGGCTATGCGGGCCGGCTCGGACCCGACCGTGCTGGTGATCCGCAACCGGTCACGGTACTCGCGGGCAATCATGTAGCGGGCGCTGATCAAGGTATTGACGGCGGCATCGGCACCGCCATCGGCCACCAGCTCCATGCCGTGCTCGGGGTTCTCGACGTCCACGAACTTGATGCTCGGATAGTCCTGGGCGATGCCCTCCTGCAGGCTATTGCTGCCAATCAGCGCCAGGCGCTTGCCGGCCATGTCTTCCAGGGTAAGGGGGCTGCCGTCATCAATGCGACTGACCAACACAAACGGATTGGTCAGGTAAGGCCGGGTAATGCGTACCTTGTCCGTGCGCTCGACGCTGGGGGTGACCACCGCGATCATGTCTGCACCACCGGTGTTGACCCTGTCGATTTGCCGGAGCATCGAGGTGCCGGGAATGAAGTCAAACTTCAATCCCGTGCGCAAGCTGATGCGGGCCAGCACCTCGGCGCTCAACCCTTCGAACGCGCCCTGCTTGTCGATAAATGAAACCGGCAGGAACTTGTCGAGTACCGCGACCTTGATCCTCGGGTTCTTGTCCAGCCAACGCTGTTCACTGGCACTCAAGCGCAACCGGTCCGGCCCCAGGAACCCAAGGTTGCCGGCACTCCAGCGCCGCAGGATTTCCATCTGCTCGCTGACCGGGATCACCGCCAGTGCCGCGTTGATGATCGGCAGCAAGCGCGCGTTGTCCCGGGAAAATGCAAACGCGAAGGGATTGACCTCAAGTGACGAGAAGTCGGCCATGCGGACGTTGTTCAGGTGGTTCCTGTTGATCAGGTAGTTGGTGCTGATTGCATCGCCGAGGTAAACATCTGCATGGCCGAACGCAACCGCGCCGATGGCCTCGAAGGTTGAAGGGAACAGCTGGATCCGGGCATTGGGGTAAAACGCCTGCACCGCGTCAGGCTGCATGTAGTGATAAAACATCGCCACACGTTTATCGGCCAGGTCGCTGCTCAGGCCCTGGCTGTCACCCGTGCGGGTGACCAGGGTCGGTTGATCCATGGCATAGGAGCGCGAGAGTACCAACTGCGGGTCTGCCGCCTCGTAGCCGTTGGCAGATCCCACAAAATCCACCTCGCCACGCTTGAGCGCGGTGATGACTTCATCGCGATTGTCGTAGCGGCGCACTTCTATCGTGATGTTCAGCGCATCGGCGATCAGCGACGCGTAATCCGCCGTAATCCCCTCGAGTTCATCGCTGGTGCTCAACTCGAATGGTGCGTAGTCGGGCCCAGAGATCCCCATCAACAACCGGCGCCGTTCGCGCAGCCAGCTCCACTGCGTTTCATGCAGCCGTACGGCGGGCGTTTCAATGACTGAATGCCCCAACAGATACAGGGTGCGTGGCTCGCCAAGCGCCAGGCCTTGTGTGCAGAGCGCGCCCAGCAGCACACTTGCGCTGAGCCACAAGACCCGAAAATTGATCATTTCAGATCAGATGATTGCGCTGGGCGAACTTGGACAAATGCACCACCGACGACATCCGCAGCTTCTCCTTCAGTCGGGTTTTATAAGTGCTGATGGTCTTGTGGCTGAGCAACATGTCCTCGGCAATTTCCTTGTTACCCAACCCCAGCGCCAGCTTCTGCAGTACGGTCAGCTCGCGGTCGGAAAGCTCTGCCACCAGGTCCTGCTCGGTGGATTGCAAATCGTCGCGGCGCACCGAGCTGGTGGGCAGGCTCGGAAAGCAGCTGTAGTTGGACATCACGGCCTTGATCGCTTTTTGCAGCTCATCCAGCTCGCCGGTCTTGGCGACAAACCCCATCGCGCCGGCACGCATGCAGCGGGTGGAAAAAAACACCGCCAGGTAGGACGTCAGCACCAGGATCTTGCACGGCAGGCCCAGCGCCTTGATCCGGCTGATCACCTCCAGGCCACCCAGCTTCGGCATCGCCAGGTCGAGGATGATCAGTTCGGGGCGTTCCTCCCGGGCAATCTGCATGGCATCGGCGCCGTTGCCGGCCTCGAAGATCGTGTCGAAGCCTTCCTGCTTCAGCAGATAGCGGACGGTTGCGCGGATAAATGGATGGTCATCCACGATTAAAGCTTTGCTCATAAGGCTCCCCTGGGAGGATTCAGTACCGTTACACATCACACGGGACCTATCTACCTGTGAGAAATGACAGTTCCGACGAACGGAACTGAACAGTCCTACAAGCAGCAGTCGGGTCCCTCCATTTGAACAGCGCATAACCCTAGGTAGGCGGCACCTGCGTGCCTGGCTAGTCGCAAGCGCGCAACCTTACCAATGGAACGGCGTAACAACTGAAGGGATAGTCCCAGCTGTATGTAGGACTTTTCCTCACCATAAGCATAGTAAAGAGCCGGTCCCGGGGGCGCCAAGGCGGCCTAGTCGGTGGTACTCGGACTCCAGAACGCTTGCACCACGAGGGCTGAAGTGGAAATACGGGCCACCAGCGCATCCAGTTCGTCACCGTCTACCGAGGTCACGGCCAGCGTCGCCTCGATTTCCACCTCTTCAGGACCAAAGGGACGTACGTCCACATCACTGGCCGGGTAGTTGCAGCGAGCAAGTTCGGCTTCGAGCAAGGCCAATACCGCCTTCTGCTGGGTACGCCGGGCCACCACATACAGAATGTTGGTCACCTCGGCCGACACCACGTCCAGTGGCTGGCGGTTGATGTTATTGACGATCGGGCGCAGCAGCGTGTTGGCCGCCAGCACAAACAGCGTACCGAGCAGCGCTTCGAGGATCAGGTCGGCACCGGCACAGGCACCCACCGCCGCCGACGCCCAGAGCGTGGCCGCAGTATTCAGGCCGCGCACGTTGCCTTCTTCACGCATGATCACACCGGCACCGAGAAAACCGATGCCCGAGACCACATAGGCCACGACCCGCACCGCCCCTTCGGCGCCGCCCAGGCGGTTGGCCATGTCGACGAAAATCGCCGCTCCCACCGCCACCAGCACGTTGGTGCGCAGCCCCGCCGTGCGCTGGCGGTACTGACGCTCAAACCCGATCAGGCCACCGAGAATGAAGGCCGCGGTGAGGCTGACCAGCGTGTCGATCAGCGAGTTGAGGTTGATGTTGTTGATTGCTTGCATAGGCGTCTTCCCTATTTATTACCAGCCAAACTTACGCGAGGAAACCTTCGGCCAGGTACGACCATCCTGGGCCGTGATTGAGTCACGGGCACGACAGGACAGGCCCGCCCGTCGCAAACGACAGGCGCGTCCGCAGTACCGCGATGCAAGGCATCACGTACTGTTAAGCGTCGATGAGAGGGAATTCGGAATCGGGCCAGGACTGGCCGCCATCGAAATGCCGCTTCTCGCTTCTGGGCGAGACAACGGCATCGGAAAAATGCGCGTTATCTTGCCAAGTATGTGCCGGTTATCGAGACCGGCCGACGACTGTCACTCGAACAAGTACCCACTGAGGGTCTCCGCTATTGATGAAAACGCGCGAAGCTTACGCTCCGAATTAATGAGAGTAAACCGTAGGAAAATTTATCCGATGGGTTTGGGCAGGTTCTTCAGGGAGGGTTCAGGTACGCACCACTGCGCAGCTATCCCCCCCGTAGCAGCTGTCGAGCCCAAGCGAGGCTGCGTCGGCCACACTGCGATCATCAAGCCAGACACTCCACCGAGTCGCCGAACGCAGCCTCTCCCAGGCTCGACAGCTGCTACGCAGAAGACGGTCGATCACGCTCCACCAGCGCCAAATACTCATTGATCGCCCCACCCGCCAACGCCTTCACCTGAATGGAAACCCGATTCACCTGCGGCCCCATCTCGATGCCATCCCGAGTCCGCACCTGAACATACCCAAGCCGGGGCCAGAACCGCTCAGCCTTGACGTTCCCCACCACCAGCGTCAGCCGCAACCAGCGTGCGCCCAGGCTCACTACCCAATCCTGGAAATCGGCATGCAACTGCCGCGCAAAACCGCTGCCATGCAACGGCGTGGCCACCAACAGCAACCCGATATGCCAAACCCCGACCGCCAACAGATCCGACGCCACATTCACCACCGCAACCAACTGCCCTTCGGCATTGCGGTAGCCAATCCAATACATCCGCGTGTAGCTCCAGGTACCAGGCAGTTGAAGAGTCAACTCATCTCGCGCCTCCGTGGGTGAGGCTGGCTCACCGTTGACCGCGAGAAAATATTCCGGGGCTGCTTCGAAAAAGCGCTGCAACTCGGCTTCATCCTCAAGGGTCAGCTCAACCACCCGAATGCCCGCTATCGAACTGCGCGGCAACTCCCCTGCTTCAACAACATCCATGTTCACCGCCCCTCAATCATCCCGCGTCAGTACTTCCAGCAACTCAATCTCAAACCGCAAATTACTGTTGGGCGTGATATGCGCCCCCATCGAGCGCTCGCCGTAGGCCAGGTGCGCCGGCACGAACAACGTGCGAATGCCGCCAACTTTCATGCCCATCAGCCCCTGGTCCCAGCCCTTGATGACGCGACCGGTGCCGATCACGCATTGAAACGGCTTGCCGCGTTCCCATGAGGAGTCGAACACCGTGCCGTCTTCCAGAGTGCCGGTGTATTGCGTGGTGATCAGGGCGCCTTTGACCACGGTTTTGCCGTCGCCGAGGCGGATGTCGGTGATTTCCAGTTCGGTGCTCATTTTTTCTCGTTTTGTGTAATGCGCGGATCGCGCCAAATGGGCGTTTTCCCAGAGTCAAACGCATTTGGCAAGCCCACATACCTCGTTTTCTCCAATAGCCTGCCAGTTCGAATGCACCAACCTACAAAAAATCACGAAAACGTACGTAAAAAAATACAAACCACCTATTTATCTTCTTCGATACAACGAGCAGCCTAACTATCCAGAAACATAGAACATCAAGGATGACTTGTATGACCATAGGATCAGACTTCAACTACCCGGCTGATATTGCTGCCCGCGCTTCCAGAGAAAAGAGATCTACCAGAAATAAATGGCGGGGCCGTTTTCCTGGCCCACCAGACTTATGCTTCGATTATCGAGCCTTAGTGGAGCAAAAAGGCGGAATTGCAAAGGCGCCTCATTTGGACCACAAAATATGTATCATCGGGGCAGGCATCACAGGCCTTACTGCAGCAAGAGAACTGTATCGCTGCGGCTTTAAAGACATATCCCTGATCGAGAAATCCAAAAGAATCGGAGGCAGACACCTTACCGTTCTTGGTGGACAGCGCTCCAACAATACAGGACGACCGCCCTTTGAAATGGGCGCGATGCGTATGCCCTTTTTTAATCGATCTGATGAAAACCCCACTGAAGGCCGATCCATGATGGCCTATTACACCAAAGCGTTTGATCTTGTTCATTCAAACTTCCCAAATCCGGGAAGCCCGTGGGTCACATCAACCGGGATCTACTTACGCGAAGGGAGTATAGATAATAGTAGTCAGCCCACCATGCTGATCTGGAAAAACAAAGATGGTATAACGCCTCCACCTGGCGAGACCCTGAGTGCAGTGTCTGCAAAATGGCAAAACTTTGCGAACCGTATGACTCAGAAAGTTGCGGAATTATACGGAAGCGAGCAATGGGAATTATTTTGGGCCAGAGTAGTTGAAAAGTACGAAAGTATCTCGTTTAGGGATTTAGTGAAAATGCCGGTTATTGAGTCTTGGCACAAGGAACGCCCCGGTGACTTCGGTGGCATGGGCATGACGACGCAAGAGTCGGCTGTGTTCTATGCAATTGGAATAGGCGATGGCAGTTGGGGAGCATTTTATGACATTTGCTCGCTTTATCCCCTGCGGACTGCGATTTTTGGTTTCAGCAGTCACCTCCAGCTAATTCATGGCCGGGTCAAACTGGATGGCGAGGCAGTCGACTCGCCGCACCTGAGAAGTCCGGCCGTTTTTGACTCTCGGGGACTAGAGTTTAATAAGCCCAGCTACAAAGGTCTCGGGGCCTTGGCAGAATGTCTGCTCTTTATGAGTACTCCTGAAATAAGCGACTCCGTGTATGACCTCAGCCTCAAGAAGACGGATGGATTACTGACTGACTCTCCAGTAAAAAAACTGGAAAAGCTGAGAAATGGGAAAACGCGCGTTTATTATCATTGGAATGCTAGTAACCCCAAAAAAACTGAAGTCTGCCATGCCGACTTCGACTCGGTCATCATCACGCTCCCCTCCTGGATAATCGAAACACAAATACTGCTTGAGGGTTTCGATGAAGAGATGCTCCCTTACGACACGATAAATGCCTATAAAACTGCTCACTGGGAAACCAGCTGCAAAGTGTACGCCCCGTTAAAAAAAACCTTCCTGTCCAAAAACACGAAGATCCCGCAAGCCATCGTTACCGACAGTTTCATACATGATGTATATACCTATCGCTATAACGAGCATCACACCTACGACTGCATACTCTTGAGCTACACCTGGGAAGATGACGCAACAAAATTATCTTCACTAAGTGACAAAGAGTTAATAACCAAGTGCATAGAAGAGCTGGATAGAATCCTGGTTAAATCCACTAACATCCAAGAAAAAATCTCTCCATACATCGGCCACGAGCAGGCCATCGTGCAACGCTGGATGAATGACCAAAACTCATTGGGATGCGCAAAACTGTACAGACCAGGGACCTACTATGAGGCTGTCAGCTTAATGAAATACAATAAGGACTACTCATTCAAGTCTGGACTTCACCTCTGCGGCGAATCTTTTTCAGTAGATGCCGGATGGACAGAGCCTTGTTTCAGGGGCGCAATAGATACCGTCATAAATATCTGCAATAGAACTGGCGCCCTCTTCAATGGAGGATTCTCAATGCAAGACTATCCAGAATACAAAACAGAGTATTCACCTCCAGCAAAATAAACACACCATGCAAAAGCCTTGGCAGAAGCAAACTACATTGCTATCGGACGCGTCCGACTTTCATTTAAACATCAGGTCGCCTCTTATAAACATCCAGCCACTTCTGGCTGAATAAAAATAAGAGGTCACCCGCAATGAGCGATCCAACAAGTCCTGTTCGCATAGCTGTCGTACAGTTTGATCCCCAGGTCGGAATGGAAAACCGGGAGCGCAACCTGCGTCATAGCCTTGAGCTGGCGACGGAAGCAGTGAGCGGCGGTGCCAATCTGATCGTGCTGCCAGAGCTCTCTAACTGTGGCTATTTCTTCTCCAGCCGTCAGGACGCGTTTGATCATGCCGAGGCCATTCCGGGTGGGCCAAGTGTGCAGGCCTGGACAGATTTTGCCTGTAAACATCAGGTGTACCTGGTGGCAGGCCTCAGCGAAATTTCCGCTATGCAGCTGTTCAATACGGCTGTATTGCTGGGGCCGGATGGCTTTATTGGCAAGTACCGCAAGGCCCATCTGTGGAATCTGGAGAAGCTCTGGTTCACTCCCGGCGATACAGGATTCCCCGTTTTCGAAACACCCATAGGCCGTATTGGCCTGTTGATCTGCTGGGACATTTGGTTTCCCGAGGTGCCACGCATCCTCAGCCAGCAAGGCGCCGATATTATTTGCAGCCTCAACAACTGGGTGTGGACCCCGCCGCCGTTGTTCGACGACGCGGGGAAGTGCATGGCGTCGTATCTCACGATGACCGCCGCCCACGTCAATAACGTGTTTATCGCTGCCGCCAGTCGTATCGGCGAGGAGCGCGATGCGCGTTACCTGGGATGTTCGCTGATTGCCGGTACCAATGGATGGCCCATCGGTACGGTGG
Organism: Pseudomonas sp. GP01-A4; assembly: GCF_058780865.1. NCBI lineage: Bacteria > Pseudomonadati > Pseudomonadota > Gammaproteobacteria > Pseudomonadales > Pseudomonadaceae > Pseudomonas > Pseudomonas sp. GP01-A4. The sequence goes on along the minus strand of NZ_JBYSWF010000032.1, from coordinate 63,066 downwards.
CGTCGGCGAATCGGCAGGAGATCCTTTTCGCCGATGTCGATCTCACCAGTGCCCGCAGCGCGCCTATCTGGAACAGTCTTAACGACTTGCAGCGGGACCGGCGTGCTGATCTTTACGACCAGATGCTCGGGTACACCCAGCACCCTGCCCTGCCACGCTGATCGGAGGGTGCATCATGGAAAGCCTCTTTGAAAAGCCGCGTGCAGGGCGCTCCCGGGCCGATAACACCGTCATAGTTCTGGGTCTTGCCATTGCTTTGCTGATCCTATGGATAGCCCTTATTTACCCTTGGCCGGGATATGCCGATATGGTGACCAGCCTTCCACATCCCAGTGCGTGGCTGCGCTGGGTGTTGGGGGATATCAGCGAGGTCGCGTTCTACAAACACGAACTGGCGTCACTGGGCCTGCTGGGCGGTGCGTATCTGGCGTGGTGGGCCAGCCGCACGGGCAAGTCCTGGCAGGGCTTTGCTATCTCGTACGGCACAGGGCTGTGGCCGTGGCTGATAACCAGCTCCTTACTCGGCTTGCTGCTAAGCAACGCGTTATGGGGCTGGACGGTGACCGCTGACACTTGGCAACCGACGTTTGCAGCGTTTGTTTCACTGCCGGCGGCAATGGTGCTGATGTTCGGAGGTGGCTGGAAAGTGACGCTCAACGGCGCCGTACTGGGAGGTTTACTGGTCACGCCGATGTGTTTGTTGATCGTTAATTACGTCTGCATACCGCTGGGCTTGCCGGTGGTGATCGGAAATGTGCTTGGGATGGCGGTTGGCAGTGTGATTGCCTTTGTATTGTGCCGTCACGTGCCGGTCCTGGTACGAAGCGATTACACAGCGCCGCAAAGGCCCGCCCCGCTGAAGCCACCGACTTATGGTGTGGTGTGGAGCGTGCGGAGGGTATTGGCTGACTTTTCCGAAGCGCCGTTCTTCGGCAATGAGCTGGCCAGCCTTGGCTTGCTGGCGGGTGTGTTACTGGCTTACGCGCTGAACCCGATGAGCCCGGCCTATGGATCCGGCCTGATACTGCACCTGATCGGCGCGCAAGCGCTGACATCAGCGCTGGGCGTGGTGATCTGGCGACATCAGTGGATAAAACGAGGCTGGTATCCCACGTATGTCCCGCTGGTATCGGTAGTCCCGGCAGCCGTATTGACCCATGGCGGCAGCTGGATGGTGATGGGGTCCAGTGCGTTGCTCGGCGCGCTGATGGCGCCGCCACTGGCCTGCGCGATTGCAGGACGGTTACCACCGCACTTTCATCCTTATATCGGCAACGTAATCTCAATGGCGCTGAGCACGTTGGCGGTAGTGCCATTGGTGGGATGGTTAGCCGTTTAGCTCCGCTCTCCTACGCCGGGCAAAGGACTGCCCGAGCACTTAAAGCCAATGCCAGAACCGACTCCAGAACCCACGCCCCAGATCATTCTTGCAGCCCGCATATTGCGCCGCATACATCTGCGAACGCGCCTGAACCTTCCCCGCCACCGGCATCAGCCAGGCTTTGCTCGCGTAGGTACGCTGCCGGTAACCGCCCCAGCCTTCGTGGTAATTCAGGTACTGGCCGTAGGCATCGTATTTGTATACGCCGTTGATGGTGTAGGTCTTATCCATGTACCAGCCGACAAAGTCGATGGCGTCGTCAAAGTCCTGCCGGCTGGCGCCGTAGCGTCCGGTGCTTTTCTGGTAGTCGCTCCACACTTCGTCCTTGGCCTGGGCGTAGCCGGAGGCCGTAGACACACGACCCCAGGGGATGATCCACAGCAGGTACTTGCGTGGGGTCTTGGCGTCCTGCCGGAAGCCCGATTCCTGATACATGATCGCGAACGGCACCTGGATCGGCACGCCCCAGCGCGCCTGGGTCACCTTGGCGGCATCGTACCAATCGTCTTTTTCGCGGAAGATGCCGCAGATGTCGTTGGGGGTGCGGGGTGGCGAGGTGCCGCATCCCGCCAATAAGGCGGTGAGCAGCAACAGCCCTGCGGTTTTTCCTGCGTTCAAAAGCTCACCGTCTCGTCGTGAGAATAAAAGGCGGGCAGTTTACTCGTTCGCCGGGGTTCCTGCAGAGGTGAAAGCAACACGAATCCTGTGGCGAGGGAGCTTGCTCCCGCTGGAGCGCGAAGCGCTCCCGGACCGGTTGACGCGGTATGCCTGAGGCACTGTGATCATCGGTTTTGGGGCGGCTGCGCAGCCCAGCGGGAGCAAGCTCCCTCGCCACATTTTGGTGGGTGGTTCAGGCAGTGACGACCGCCGTCAGTTCCAGTTCCAGCAGGCCGTTGCTGGGTAATCCCGCCACGCCCACCGCCGAACGCGCATGCCGGCCGTGCTCGCCAAACAGCTCAATCAACAGTTGCGACGCGCCGTCGACCACCTTGGAGAAGCCCTGGAAACCTTCCCCGCCAAACACAAACCCGCGAACGAACAGGATGCGCTCGACGTTCTCCAGCCCTACCGCCTGGTCCAGCACGCTCAAGGCCCGCAGCACACAGGTCTGCCCTGCTTCGTTGACCAACTCCGTAGAGGTCTGGTCCGTCACCGGCCCGGTAATCACGCTGTCACCCTGCCGACAAACCTGCCCGCTGACATACGCCACGCCTCCATGAATCGTCACCGGCACGTAGTCCCCCTTGGGGCTAGGCGCTTCGGGTAACTCCAGCCCGAGGGCTTGCAGTTTTTCGCGCACGCTCATGCCGGTTCCTCGACAAATTCCACATGCCCACCCAGCCAGCAACCTTGCACCTGCCCCGCTTCATCCCGGCGAAACCGCAGGGAGATTTGCGAAGGTCGGCCCATGGCCCGGCCCTGGCGGATGTGCACCGGGCGATCATCTGCCGTCACCAGGCCATTCTCCAACAAGCCAAACGCCAACGCGGCAGCCGCGATGCCGGTGGCGGCGTCTTCCGGGTAACCCGAGGACTTGGGAAACTGCCGCGCATCAAACTGTCGCCCTTCCAGATCCGATGGCGCATAGGGGTACAAACCAGTGGAGCCGATGCGCTCGCACAGTTGCTGCATCCGCCGGTAATCCGGTTTCAGGCTATCCAGTACCGCCACGCTTTTCAGCGCGATCAGGGTTTTCACCCGGCTGGTGCAAGCGTTCTGGATCGGCAGCGGTGCCAGTTCGTTGGAAGTGATGCCGAGCACCGACAGAATCTCGGCCTCGACTTCGGCATCGTTCAACGCCTCGACCTGGCCCTTGGGCTGGCTGATTTCCACCTGGATATCCGGGGTGCCCGCAGCGGTGATCCGCGCATCCACCGGACCGCTCAGGGTCGATAACGTCAGGCGGTCCTTGTGCAGCATGCCCAACCGATCCAGCAGCCACACCGCTCCCACGGTGGCGTGGCCGCACATTTCCATCTCGTGGTTGGGCACCCAGAAGCGCAAGGCAAAATCGAACTCGCTGCCAACCGGTGCGGCGAACACGAAGCCGCACTCATGGCCATAGTCGCGGGCGACTTGCTGCATGTCGGCATCGCTCATGCCATCGGCGACGGCCACGGTTGGCGCGGGGTTGCCGCCACGGGCGGTGGCGGGAAAAACATTGACCAGGTGAACCTCGGGCGTCATTTCGCCTCTCCCTGAAGGGTGGAAACAGTCGGCGCCACGGCGTCGACGATGGAGTTGGTGTAGACCTGCTGCGGGTCGAGTTCGACCGGGTCGCTCTCCACAGCGTTCATGAAGCGGATGTTTTTCTCAACGCCGTCTTTCTCGATGCGCGGCGTGGCCGGGTAGGACGGTAGCGAAGCGGTCCAGGCAGCATTGAAGATGGCGGCGTCGGTGTTGGCGAAATACGGGCGCACCGACTCGCGAGCCTTGTCCGGGTCGCTGGCAATCAGGTGTTCGGCACGCCACAGGGCGCGGACCATTTTTTCGGCCGTGACCTTGTTGCTGGCCAGCCAGTCTTCACGGGCAATCATCGCAGTGAAGAGGAAGCCGTCCAGGGGTTTGTATTCGCCCTTGGCCAGGTCCATCAACACAAAGCCGCCTTGCTTCTCGGCGGTGGTGATGGTGGGTGGCGACAGCGAGAAGCCGTTGATGCTGCCCTGGGAAAACGCCGCGAGCATGTTTGGCGCGCCGCCGATGGGCATGATGGTGAAGTCTTTGTCCGGGTTGAGCCCCGCATCCTTGGCCAGGTAGCGCACCAGCATGTCGGTGGTGCTGCCAGGGCCGGTGACGCCGATCTTCAAGCCCTTGAGGGCCTGGGCACGGGCGGCCAGGGATGAGGTGGCCGACACGCCGGCCTTTTGCGCCGAGGCACCGTCGATCACCACGGTGCTGCCGAACTGGGTTTGCACGGCGGCGAACGCCTGGACATTCTGGCCTTTGGTGCGGGCGCGCACCGCGACGGCGGGCAGGCCGACGTACGCATCCGCATCACGCCCCAGCACGGCGGTGAGTGCTGCCGAGCCACCTTTCTGGAATACGATGACGTCCACATTCAGGCCTTCATCGGCGAAGTAGCCTTGCTTCTGCGCGACGTAGATCGGCACATAGAGGAAGCCTTCGCTGGGGAACGCCAGGGTGACTTTGGTCAGGTCCCGGGCCTGCGCGGCGGGCAGGCAGGAAGCGAGTAAAACGCTGGCGATGAACAGTGGTTTGAACATGATCAAGCTCCACAAAAATAAGGGGTTAAACCGCAACTTCACGTTCCGCTTCGTTGGCCTTCCACGGCATCAACTTGCGTTCGGCCAGCTTCACCGCCGTGTTCAGGATCAGCGCGAGGGCGATGATCCCCACCAGTGCGGCAAATACACCGGCGGTATCGAACTGCGAGGCTGCATCCGAGAGCAGGTAGCCCAGGCCCCGGTTGGCGGCGATGATCTCGCCCACCAGCGCGCCGATCAGCGCATAGGGCACCGACAGGCGCAGGCCGGTGAATACCCAGGTGAAAGCGGACGGGATGACCACCATGGTCAACAGGTCGCGCTCCTTGGCGCCCATCAGGCGCAGGATGGTCAGTTGCTCGCGGGACACGTTGCGCACGCCGCTGTAGGTGTTGAGGAACACCAGGAAGAACACCACGGCCGCGGTCAGGATGACTTTCATCGGCAAGCCGATGCCGAACCAGAGGATGAACAGTGGCGCCAGCGCGACTTTCGGCAAGCTGTAGAAGGCGGTCAGGAACGGGTCGAGAATATCCGCCAGCAGCTTGGCGCGGCCCAGCACCAAACCGGCGATCAAGCCTGCGAGGGAGCCGAAGAAGAAGCCCAGCACGGCTTCCAGGGTGGTGATGCCGGCGTGATAGAAGAACACCCCGTTCATGAGGATTTTCCACAGGCTTTGCGCCACCGCCGAAGGCCGGCTGATGAAAAATTCCACGCCGAACCAGCGGGACACACACTCCCAGAACACCAGCAGGAAAATCAGGAACAGCAAGCGATAGACCTGGATCATACGACCTCCAGCGAGTGAGCCAATGAGGCGGGATCGGCAGCACCGGCGACGTCGGGCGCCAGGCGTTTCCAGAGGGCGGCGCAGAGTTCCACGTAGCGTGGGTCGGAGCGCAATTGCACCAGGTTGCGTTCACCGCCCAGGGGAATATCGAGCACATGGTCGATGGTGCCCGGGCGACCGGCGAACACCACGCAGCGGTCCGCCAGCGCGATGGCTTCATCGACATCGTGGGTGACGAACAGCACGGTTTTATTGAGCTTGCGGCACAGGCGCAAGAGTTCGGTCTGCAGGGTCAGGCGCATCTGCGCATCAAGGGCGCCGAAGGGTTCGTCCATCAGCAGGGTTTCCGGGTCGCTGGCCATCAAGCGCGCCATGGCCGCGCGTTTGCGCATGCCGCCGGAAAGCTGGTTGGGGTAGCTTTCGCCAAAACCGGTGAGGCCCACCAGCGCCATCAGTTCCTCGACGCGACTGTCGATCCGGGCCTTGGGCATGCGGCGGATTTGCAGCGGCACGGCGATGTTGCCGGCCACGGTGCGCCACGGCAGCAAGTGGTCGGCCTGGGTCATGTAGCCGACACGGGTGTTGACGCCCTTGACCTCGGCGCCGTCGTAATGCACCTGGCCCTCCGTGGGGCCGAAGAGCCCGGCGGTCATGTTGAGCAAGGTGGACTTGCCGCACCCCGAAGGTCCGACCAGGGTGATGATTTCGCCCCGCTGAACTTCAAGCGATACGTTGCGCACGGCCACAAACTGGCGGCCCTCGACTTTGAAGCTTTTTTGCACCCCTGCGAAGCTGATAAAGGGTTTTGCACTCACCGCCCCTCCTCGTCCGGTAGGCCGGACTTGTTTGTTGTTGACGGGGTGAGGATGAACGGATGACGGATTTGCGGCGCACGGGATCGGGCCGGATCATGCGCGGGATCGGGACATCAAAAACGTTGAGGCGGTATCAGCCGCGGCGCCACTCATCCGGCGATACGCCCAGCACCCGGCGAAACACATGGGCCAGGTGTGACGGTGACTCATAGCCGACGTTATTGGCGATCTCCAGCACCGACATGCGGGTGTGCCGCAACAACGTCTGCGCGCGCTCCAGGCGCAGGCGCTGGACGTACGCCAGCACCGTCTCGCCGGTGTGCAGCGCGAACAGCCGGGTCAGATGGCGGCGCGACATGTGAAACGTCTCGGCGATTTCATCCAGCCCCGGCGCATGTTCGAGGTTGCCTTCCACGTACGCCTTGACGTCACGCACCAGCATGGCGCCGTGGCGCTCGGTAGATGAGCGTTGCAGGCTCGGCTGGCTGAGGGAAATCGCCAGGCATTCGAGCAGCAGCAAGTGATCGGCCTGGGCCACCTGGCGGCGGCGGTCGATGTACAGGTCGGGTTGGCTGAAGGCTTTTTTTGCCAGGAGCAGATGGTGCAACGGCGCGGAGGTTTGCCAGATGCCCAGGGTGGGCACGCGCAGCAAGCGGTTGGCATCACCGGACAGGTCACGCAAGGCGTAGTGCATGTAGTCGGGGTCGACGTAGAACGCTACGTGGCCCTGGCTGGCGGTGAGTGACGAGGAGGAATGGCTGGATTGCGGCGGCACCAGTACGAACTGGCGGTCGATCACCGAGGTGGTGCGCCCGCTTTCTTCATCCTTGAAACGCAACAGGCCGTGCTCGGGCACCATCAGCATGAATTCGTCGTGGGCATGGGCCCCGGTTTCATAGGCGCCGTTGGAGTTGAAGACGCTGTAGATGTCGCGCATCGCCAGGCACTGCCAGTGGATGTTGGAGTGCTGACACTAGCATGTTTGGTGCCAGCGAAGCATTGTGGCGAGGGAGCTTGCTCCCGCTGGACCGGGCTGGCGCTCCAGTGCGTAGCGCGCCCCTCTTTTTTGGGGCCGCTTCGCAGCCCAGCGGGAGCAAGCTCCCTCGCCACATAGATCACCTCAGGTCATGATCAGGCCAACGGTACACGAGGGGTGGAAATCGCCAGGCGACCCACACCGAAGCTCAACGCTGCGCCCAGCAGCAACATCAACAAGGTGCTCCACGCAGCACGGGACAGTTGCTTGGCCGCGACTTCACCGGCTTCACGGGCTTTCTGTTCAGCCTGTTGCTTCAGTTCGTCGACCTTCTGCACGGCCTGCTGGTAGGCCTGGGCGTAGTTGTCGACAATCTGGGTGGCCTCAGCCTGGCTCTTGCCGGTACGGGCCGCAACAATGTTGACCAGTGCCTGCTTGTCCGCCGCGTTCAACGCCGGCTCACCGGAAGCCTTGACCCGCTCGAACCACTGCTTCAATTCATCACCAGCCTGGGCTGGGTTGGTCGCGGCATCGTTGGCCGACTGCTTGCCGTCCGCAGCCGCCTGATCGGCTTTTTGCTCAACGTTGGCCGGGTCCAGTTCAGGTTTGCCGCTCTGCTTGAGCAGTGTGTCGAGCTGACCTTGCAGGCTGTTCCAGTCCAGCTTGATGCCCTGCTCATTCAGTTGCTGCTTGACGCTGTCGCTGATACCCGGCGCCACGGCGGCGATCCCGCTGCCGGCAGCCGACAGGCCCTTGCCGACGACATTGCCCGCCGCTCCCACAACGCTGGTGGCCAGCGCGGCCAGCAGCCAGGTGGTGAGCAAGGTGGTGATGGTCCAGCTCAGCACGCCGTGCAGGCCGCCGCGATCCGGCGCGGTGCGCCCGGCCACGAATGCACCGGTACCGATTGCCAGCAGCGTCGAGACAAACAGCCAGATCCCGGCACCGGTGCCGAAACCGCTCAGCGGGTTACCCGCGGCCATCGGGTCTACCGCGCTGGCGCCAATCGCGGTGCCAAGTACGCTCAATACCAGATAGGTCACCAGGGCAATTGCACTACCGGCCAATACCGAGCCCCAGGACACACGAAACAGCGAACGGTTGGTTTCATAGACAGTGGTCATGTTAAATCCTTTGAACAGTGGGTAGGTGGCCAGTTTGGCGAGGCACCTGCCCTGCGGTCTCGACACAATTGCACTAGGCGCACTGGTGCATTCGCACCCCGCGCCGGGCACTTTCTCTGCACTATCCTGAGCCTCAGGTGTCGTACTTCCCATGCGACTTACCCCAGGAGAAACCATGAGCCAGGCCGTCCTCGCCAAAGAAACCAACCGCCGCCAACTGCAGCAGATCATCTCCGGCTTGTCCGATGGGGTGATCCTCGCCGAGGCCGACCAGACCATCCTCTGGGCCAATGAAGCCGCGCTGCTAATGCATGGCGTGGATAAAGTCGAAGACCTGGGTGCCAACACCAAGGAATACGCCGCGCGCTTTGCCTTGCGGTATCGCAACAACCACCCGTTGGTGCTGGAGAATTATCCTCTGAGCCGGGTGGCAGACGGTGAAGAGTTCAGCGATGTGGTGGTGGAAGTCACCCCCACCGGCGACGAGGAAAAAGTCTGGGTGCATCGCCTGCGCAGCCTGGTGCTCGACGACGCGTCGGGCGAGCCGGAATTGCTGGTGTTGATCCTGAGCGACGCCACCGAATGGGCCAGCGCCGAACAGCGCTTCGAAAAGACCTTCAATGCCAACCCGGCGCCGGCGGTGATTTGCCGCCTGAGCGACCTGCGCTACATCAAGGTCAACCAGGGCTTCCTGGAGATGACCGGCTACAACCGCGACCAGGTGATCGGCCACTCGGTGTATGAACTGGACGTGCTGGAACAGGCCGAAAACAAGGACCTGGCCGTCAAGCGCCTGGGCGAAGGCGCGACCATTCCACAGATGCAAGCCGAACTGAAACTGCCCGAAGGCGGCAGCAAACTGGTGATCGTGGCCGGCCAGCCGCTGGACATGAATGAGGAAGACTGCATGCTGTTTTCCTTCACCGACCTGGAGCCTCGCCGCAAGGCCGAAACCGCCCTGCGTCAGAGTGAGGAACGCTTCGCCAAGTCGTTCCGCCTGACGCCGGTGCCGACCCTGGTGTGCAACGCCGCCAACCGCCAGGTGGTGGATATCAACGAAGCCTTCATGACCATCACCGGCTATACCAGTGAAGAACTGATCGGCAAATCCATCGAAGACATCGACTTTATCGACAGCCCCCAGGCCTGCACGCAACTGTTCACCACCCTGCAAAAAGCCGGCAACCTCGACGGCCTCGACCTGAAGATCCGCAAGAAAGGCAATGAGCTGATCGACTGTGTGCTGTCTGCCGACACCGTCAGTATCCAGGATGTGCCCTGCTACCTGCTGGTGCTGATGAACATCACCGAACGCAAGCGCTCCGAGCTGGAACTGGTGGCCGCGATCGAGGAAGTGATGCAGGACGCCTCATGGTTCAGCCAGACGCTGATTGAAAAACTGGCCAATGCCAAGAGCGTCAACAGCCCCAATGTACCGAACATTTCCTTCACCGACCTGACCGCCCGGGAGCGCGATGTACTGGGGCTGATTTGCGAAGGCCTGGCCGACAAGGAAATCGCCTCGCGCCTGAAACTGGCGCCCAACACCGTGCGTAACCATGTGGCCACGGTGTACTCCAAACTGGGGGTGCATAGCCGTAGTGCAGCCATCGTGTGGGCCCGTGAGCGCGGGCTGTTTGCCGGTGAATTGCGGGTTAAAAAGCCCAAATAGAGTGCAAATGCACTAGTGCGACCGGTGCAAATTCGCCTTATTGCGCGGGGGTGCACTGCTTAACCTTGAAGGGTGGGCATAGGGCTTAGGGTCCTGTGCCGTTGAGATGTCATGCCCTTTAAGGAATCCATCATGAAAAGCGAACAAGTCAAAGGCGCCGTCGAAAAAGTGGCCGGCAAGGCTCAAGGTTTTCTGGGTGATCTGACCGGTGACGAACGTCTCCAGGCCGAGGGTGTAGCTCGCCAGGCCGCTGGCCAGTTGCAGCAAACCTACGGTGACGCGCTGGACACCGTTGGCGATTTCGCCAAGCAAAAACCCCTGGCAACGGTTGCGATCGTCGCCGGTGTCGGCCTGCTGCTGGGCCTGTTGCTGCGTCGTCGCTGAGGAGAACCCTGATGTTTACGCTCTCCCAACTGCGCAACTGCATCGAAGAGGCCCTGTCGCCCCTGACCTGCGAATTCACCCTGTGCCGTGACGCGTCGTTGACGCTCAAGGTCTTCGACGCCGAAAGCGGCCGGGTGGATTTGGTGGTCACCGGGATCAGCGTCAACAAGCTGCAGACCCCGCAGGAAGTGGAAAAGATGGTCGACGAGTTGCGGTACGAATTGCAGAGCAACACCGTCGGTAAACTCAGGCTGGATGACCTGCCGCTGCGCCCTTTGTAGGAGCGGGCTTGCTCGCGAAAAACGCCCAGGCACCGCGTTCATTCAGGCGTGGCGCGTTATCGTTAACGACCTTCGCGAGCAAGCGTGCTCCTACAGTATGTCGCGGGCTTTCAACGACGCCCCGATAAAATAGAACACCCCTCCCCCGACAATGAACGCTGCCAACATGTAGAACATGTAGTGGGCCGGCAGGTTGGCCAGCACCAGCCCGCACAGCACCGGCCCCAGGGCAGCACCGAGGTTGGAGAGGTTTTGCGCCCCGTAGTACATGCCCCGCAGGTTGTCCGGGGCGATGCGGTCGATGAACATGTACTCGGCCGGAAACACCACGATTTCGCCCACGGTGAAAATCGCCATCGCCAGGATCCACCACCACACGTTGCTCGCCAGGGCAAAGCCAATCACCCCCAGCATGAACATGCCCAGGCCGAAGATCAGCCACTGGCTCAGGTAGCGGTGGGAAATGCGCCGGCCAATCGCGTATTGCAGGGCAATCACCAACACCGCGTTGGTGGTGAGTACCGCGCTGATGATGGTGTAGGTGTATTCGGCGGTAGTGGTGGTCACCAGGTACTGCGACAGGTACGCGGTGAACTGGCCGAACACCACGGCACTGAGCAGGCCGCCGACGGTGAAGCACACCAGTCGGTGATCCCGCAGCAATACACGCCCCACCGCGAGGAACGACACCGGCTTTTGCGTGGTGTCTACCGTGGCCAGCGTGCGGTCGCCCCAACGCCAGTACAGCAGGAAAAAACCGAAGCCCAGGACCGCCGACAGGATAAACGGCAAGCTGATATCGAGCTTGGCCACCATCGCGCCAAAAAACGGCCCTACGGCATAGCCGATATTGGTCAGGGTGTACTTGATGGAAAACGCTTCGCTGCGCTCATCTTCCGGCAACAGGCTGGCAAACCCGGACTTGATCGCGATGTCGATCACCGCGTACGCCAGGTTGATCAGGATCAGGCAGCTGTAGAACGACCAGATTTCCCGGGCCAACACCGTGCCGATAAACCCCAGGGCAAACACCACACTCAAGCTGAGCAATAGCCTGTAGCTGTTGATGCGGTCTACCAGGAAACCGCCGTAGACACTCAGCAGCGAGCCGACGATCAACGAACTGCCGATCACCAGGCCGACCTGGCTGATGTCGAGGGCAAAGTGGTTGGTGAGGTAGATCACCAGGTACGGGAAGGTGATGGCCTTGGCCAGGGTGAGGATCAGCGTGGCCGACAACAACAGGTTCACAGTACGCGGGTAATTTCTTATTGTGGCAAGCATCCTGCTCTCATTCCAATCAAGGTAAAGGGACCATTGCGGCCCGCAGCGGACGTACCTTAACGCAAAACAAGAAGAAAAAAATGCTGGTTTATGCATTTATGCAAAATCAAATCCAGCGGGATGAAGCGCGATCACCCATCCCGCCGAACGCTTTATTTTTTAACGGGGGTGATGTCGAGAATCGTGCCGTTGGTGGTTTTGAGCAATACGTACTTGTCGTTCACTCGAGCCCACTGGCTGTCTTCTTCCGGCTGCTTCAGGCCACGTTTCTTCCAGTCGGCAATGGCCGACTCCTTACGCATCAGAATGTCTGGCGCGCGGTCTCCCGTCTTGAGGTCGCGGGTATTGATATTCGAAGGCTGCACGGTTTTTTGCGGAGTATCTGCGGCCTGGACGGTGAGACTCGCGGCGGACAGGCTCGCGGCAACCAGCAGGCAGGCAACAAGGGATTTGGACTTCATGGGCACTTCCTTCAATGAATGACGCGTAAAGATTCCGACCGCAGCGGCGTGGAATCATTCAGCGCCGTGATGGAAGCGGCAGATGGATGGGCGGCCAGCGACCGGGCCGGCGATTAATCAGATAAGATTGGTTCTTTTTTCCAGCCGCTCAGGAATTCCAATGACTGGTACCCACGTCATCATCATTTTCGTGACCGTTGTCACCTTGCTCGCGCTCTACGTGTTCGGCACCTACAGGGAACTGGTGGCCCTGCTCGATCGCTGCAAAAAAGCCTTCGGCCAATTCAAGGAGGCCGAACAACAATTGGCGGCGGCGCAAAATGCCTCGTCACCCAGCGCAGAAATCGCCAGCCTGGAAAGCCGTGTCGCGTTCACCCGCCAGCTCTTCCACGACTCGGTCAACAACTACAACACCTACAAGCACAAGTCGCCGACCTCGGTGGTGGCCGAGCTGCTCGGGCATCGTGATGATGTCAGCCTGTCGGGGTTCGAGGCCAAGCGTACGGTCTGACCTGCCGGCGCTTACACAGGTGCACGCTGACGTGTCGGCGTGCCCTGATGAAACACCATCTGCCACTGCCCGCCGCTTTCGCGCCACACCGAACTGCGCAACGACTCCCCCGCCGCATTTGCATCCGTCGCCGCGCGCTGGCAGCGATACGTCACCAACGCCACGCCTTCGGCCAGCACCTTCATTGCAAAGTCACTGATGCTACGGACTGAAAACACCTCATCCTGCAGCCCTTCGATCACCTCGGCCTTGCTGCCCCACACATTGCCACTGGCACCAAATTCGACGAAATCATCCGCCAGCAGCACCGACAACCGCGCCGCATCTGCACGGGTGGTGCATTGGTGCAGCTCCTGTTCCAGGCGGCGTAAATGCTCTGCCAACTCCATACCCATTGCCCTCGTGAAATTAATCCTGTAATTTTTCATGAAATTTCCCGATAAGAATTTCACGAAGCGCCCATGGACAAGCAAGAAGAACTCGACGCCCTGGCGATCCTGATCCACGACCTGCGCAAGCACAAGAAGCTCACCCTGGCGCAACTGGCGCAAAAGATCGAGCGTTCCGTGGGTTTCCTGTCCCAGGTTGAACGCGGCCTGTCGCGCCCGACCGTGGCCGACCTCACGGCCATCAGCCACGCCCTCGGTGTGCCCACCACCTATTTCTACAGCCTGTCCAAACCCAAGGCGGTGGACTGGGTCACCCGCCCCAACGAACGGCGCACGGTGTATTACGCCAATGGCATCACCGACATCCTGGTGTCGCCGAGCATGCACGGCGCGTTCTCGATCCTCGACAGCCTGCTGGCCCCCGGTGCCAACAGCGGCGAACAAACCATGAGCGACCGTGCCGAACAGGCCGGTTACGTGCTGGAGGGCGAGTTGACGCTGTGGGTCGAGGGCGAGCCGGACTCGGTCACCCTGGGCCCCGGCGACAGCTTCCACCTGGCCAGTTTTGCCCACTGCCGCTACGGCAACCTGACCGACCTGCCAGCCCGCGTGCTGTGGGTCTATAACTAGGAGCAACACCCGTGAAAAGCCATGCTTCCACGCTTTTGGCCGAAGTCCGGACCTTTCGCCAGAACCATCCCGATGTGCGCTACGTCGACCTGATTGCCCTGGACATTCCCGGGCATTTCTACGGCAAGCGCTACCCGGTGGAGATGCTGGAAAAGGTCGCCGCCGGCAGCCCGTTGAAACTGCCGCAGAACGCGGTGCTGCTGGGTGCCCAGGGCGGCCTGTTCAAGATCGGCGACTATTGCTTCCACGACGGCGACCCGGACGCCAACCGCCGCCTGGTGCCCGGCACCCTCAAGCCGGTGAGCTGGGAGGCGCAGCCGCTGGGGCAGATGTTGATTACCTCCGACGGCACCGAAGCGCCCATCGAATTCGAACCCCGGGAAGTACTGGCCAAGGTGCTGGAACGCCTGCAGCGCAAAGGCATTCACCCGGTGGTCGCGTTCGAGCTGGAGTTCTACCTGTTCGACAAAAAGCTCAGCGACGGCCTGCCGCAATTTGCCCGCGACCCGCTGAGTGATGACGCGGACGACCAGCCCAACTTGCACATCGAGCGCCTGTCACGCTTTGCGCCGGTGTTGGACGATATTGTCGAGACGGCCAAGGCCCAGGGCATCGACATCACGGTGATCACCGCCGAACTCGGCCCCGGCCAGTTCGAAATCAATTTCGGCCACCTGGAAGACGGCCTGCGCGCCGCCGACTGGGCCGCCCTGTTCTGCCGCAGCACTCGTGGCGTGGCCCTCAAGCACGGCTACCGCGCCAGCTTCATGGCCAAGCCTTACCTGCAACATCCCGGCAGCGGCATGCATGTGCACGTCAGCCTGTACGATGCGGCGGGCAATAACCTGCTGGCGGCCCACCAGCAGCAACCGTTGCGCCACGCGGTGGCGGGTTGCCTGGAACTGCTGCCGCACTGCATGCCGATCTTCTCGCCCAACCACAACGCCTTCCGCCGCCTTGGTGGCACGGTCAACGCGGCAACCCGCGCGTGCTGGGGCTTTGAAGACCGTGACGCGTGCGTGCGAATTCCTGAATCCGACCCGCGCAACCTGCGCATCGAACATCGCCTGGCGAGTGCCGATGCCAACCCGTATCTGGTATTGGCGGCGATTCTGGTGGGGCTTGAGCATGGTCTTGAAGCAGCGAAGGAGCCCATCGCCCCGCTGAACGAAGACCGCAACAGCGGCGCGGACTTCCCCCTGGAAATGCTGGAGGCGGTGCGCGCCATGCAGCATCAGCCGACGTTGCGCGAAGGCCTGGGCGCGGAGTTTGTCGACGTATATTGCGAAAACAAACGCCAGGACCACCTGGCATTCCAGCAGGAGATTCATGCACGGGAATATCGCTGGTATCTCTAGGCACTGATGGTTAGCCTCGTGGGCATCTCTGGCTAACCGCGGATTTGCCCATGACCGACCAAAGCGCCCCGGCCCTGAAGGAAATCTTCAACGCCGAACGCCTGCAACACATCGCCAGCGAAATGACGGCGGTGTACCCGGCGTTCGACGCCAAGGGTTTTCTCAAACACGCCAAGGCCGGGTTGGCAGACCTGTCGGTGATGCAGCGCATGGCGCGGGTCAGCGAAAGCCTGAACGCTGTGATCCCGCTGGATTATCCGCAAACCCTGAAGTTGCTGTATGCCCTTGCCCCTCGGCTGAACAGCGCCTTTGTCAGCCTGTTCCTGCCCCACTACGTTGCCAGCTACGGCGGCGATGATTTCAAGCGCTCCATGGCTGCCCTCAAGTATTTCACCACCTTCGGCTCCGCCGA
Source organism: Pseudomonas sp. GP01-A4 (assembly GCF_058780865.1). Lineage (NCBI taxonomy): Bacteria > Pseudomonadati > Pseudomonadota > Gammaproteobacteria > Pseudomonadales > Pseudomonadaceae > Pseudomonas > Pseudomonas sp. GP01-A4. Next base: position 47,374 of record NZ_JBYSWF010000032.1, on the reverse strand, counting down.
GTTTGCCGTGCGGCATTTCCTGCTGAGGGATTTCAAGCGCACCCTGGCCGTAATGCAGCAATGGTCGCTGGATGACAACGAACACGTGCGACGCCTCGCCAGCGAAGGTTCACGGCCACGGCTGCCATGGTCGTTTCGCCTGGCCGAGGTGCAGGCCGATCCGAACCTGTGCGCTTCGATCCTCGACAATCTCAAGGCCGACAGCAGCCTCTACGTGCGCAAGTCGGTGGCCAACCACCTCAACGACATCACCAAGGACCATCCGGATTGGGTGCTGGGCCTGATCGAAGGCTGGTCCCTGGATAACCCCCACACCGCGTGGATCGCCCGCCACGCGCTGCGCAGCCTGATCAAGCAAGGCAACACCCGGGCACTGACGATCATGGGCGCCGGGGCCAGGGCCGAAGTGAAGATCCATCAACTCAAGGTCGAGCCGGCGGCGATCAAGTTGGGGGAGCGGATCAACCTGTCCTTCAGCCTGGAGTCCACTGCCGATTCGTCGCAAAAGCTGGTGGTCGACTACGCCATCGACTATGTGAAAAGCGCCGGTCACAGCGCGTCCAAGGTGTTCAAGCTCAAGGCATTTACCCTGGGTGCCGGAGAACATCACGCCATCAGCCGTGGCCAACATATCCGTGAATTGACCACGCGCAAGCACTATCCCGGCAAGCATGCGGTTCACGTGCTGGTGAACGGTGAGCGGCTGGGAAGCGTCGAGTTTGAACTCGAAAAATAATCATTAAAACATTAACAAAGGCTCTAGATCGGGCCTTACAGCGTAATTAATTGTCGGACAATGCTAGGCATTCGTGTTGCGATCCATTATCATCCGGCGCCTTCTCGGTACCCCTAGGGTACTTGTGTCAATGTTCCACCTGAGGCGCCCATGCTCCGTTTTTCGTTTTACCGTCCCCTGATCTGCATCAGCTGGGGGCTTGCCAGTCACAGCGCGCTTGCCGCCCTGCAACCAATGGCCGAAGCCCCACTGGCCAGCGACACCGAGCTGCATTGCCACTTCAACCGCGACGCCAGCGTCGACTGCACTACCCGCTTTCACTACACCATCCTCAAGCCAAGCGGCCGCGAAATGCTCTCGCGGATCGACTTCAGCTACCAGGAAGAAGACGGCTTCGAACTGATCAAGGCCGAGTCCACCCAGCCCGGCGGCAAACCTGTGCCCCTGGACCCGACGCAAATCGACACCCGCACCGCCCCCAACCCGGACCAGGGTTTCTCCCGGGAAAAACAGACCTCGCTGGCGTTTCCCAACCTGCGGGTCGGCACGCAAATCCGCTACACGGTGCGCGAACATCACCCGGCCAAACCGCTGATGACCGAGTTCTACTACGCCTTGCAGTTCGGCCCCAACGCCGCACGGCGCGACCACTTCAAGGCACGCTTCACCGCCGAGCGGCCGATCGAGTGGCGCAGCGAATTGATGGAGGGTTTCAGCATTACGCCATCGGCCAATCGCAAGACCCTGGACGTGGTGCAAAAGGCCCCGACCTACCTCAGCTACATCAACGAATCCGCCAACGCCTACATACGCCACGCCCCGCGTATCGAAGTCGGCAGCTCCCTGGATCGCCAGCAGTACTTCGGCGGCTTTGCCGAACGCTACAACCAGATCCTCGGCGCCAAGCTGCCGCCCCAGGGCGCCGCCGCCGTGGCCGCCGTTCGCGGCTTGCCACCGGCACAACAGGTGGCCGGCCTGATGCAGCACATCAACGACCACTATCGTTACTTGGGCGACTGGCGCGCCTCGGATCGCGGCTATGTACCCTTCAGCCTGGCGGAGATCGAACAGCACGGCTACGGCGACTGCAAAGACCTTTCGACGCTGCTGGCGGCCATGCTCAAGGCCAGCGGAATCAAGGCCGAGCCCGCCTGGGTCAGCCGTGGCGATGTGGTTAACCCGCTGCTGATTCCCGGCACCGGCGCACCGAACCACGCCATCGTCCGCGCCGAAGTCGATGGCCAGGTGTGGTGGCTGGACCCGACCAACCCGATCTTCGCCCCCGGCCAGACCCTGCCCGACATCCAGGACCGCTGGGTGCTGGTGACCAACGCCGAGGGCCAGGTACGTGAAGAACACATCCCGCTGCAACCCGCCGCCCCCACGTTGATCCTCGACAAACAAGAGCGCTTCGACGCCCAGGGCACCGCCCGGGTCTCGGCCACCGTTGATTTTCGCGGCATGCCGCTGATGCAACTGAGCGTCGCCGACCGCCAGCAAGGCGCCACCGCCAGCGACCAGAACATCTGCGACAACTTCGGCAAACAGATCACCGACTGCCAGGTCGAGCGCCCCGCCACCGCCTTCCTGATCCCGGCCAGCTACAAGGTCAGCGCCACCCTGACGGACATGCGGCCCCTGGAACCGCTGGGCAACGACCACGTCTACAACGATGCCTTGCTGCAAGAGAAATGGGACGGTCTGCTCAACTACCGCCGCAATGGGCAACTGGCCGACTTGTACATAGGCAACCCCGAGACGCTGGATTACACCATCACACTGTCGGGTGGGCAGATCGACAAGGACATCAAGGCTTGCCAGGTACGCTCGCCGTGGTACGACCTGGACCTGACGGGTGAGCGCGTCAAGGGCGACTGGCGTTATCACTACGTCCTGACGCAGAAAATACGCTGGCTGACCCACGATGAAATTGTCAGCGCACCGTTTGAAAAGATGATCAAGGAGATCCGTGCCTGTGGTGAGCAGGTGCATCAGGTGGTGAAGCTCTAACCCTCCCCCAGCAAAACCCCTTGCTCCCGCGCGCAGAGTTCCACCAGGTAATCCCACAACACCCGCAACCTTACCGACTTGTGCAACTCGCGCCGGGAGCTGATCCAATAGCTGCGCTGGATGCTCTCCGCCGGCAGCAGCGGCACCAGGTCCGGGTCGCTCGCCGCCATGAAGCACGGCAATACGGCAATTCCCAACCCCGAGCGCGCCGCCTGGTGCTGGGCGATCACGCTGGTGCTGTGGAACACCACTTTGGGGTTGCGGCAGAAACTGCTGAGGAATTTCAGTTCCTGGCTGAACAGTAAATCGTCGACGTAATCGATCCAGGCGTGCACCGCCAGGTCCTCGCGTTTTTCAATCGGCGGTGTGCGGTCCAGGTAGCTGCGGCTGGCGTAGAGCGCCAGGCGGTAGTCGGTGAGTTTGCGGGTCACCAGTTGGTCGACGCTGGGGCGTTCGAGGTGGATGCTGATTTCCGCTTCGCGGTTGAGGATGCTGACAAACCGTGGCACTGCCAGCAGTTCCACTTCCAGGCCCGGGTAGCGTTCGAACAGGCCGCCCATGCGACTGGCCAGGAACATCACGCCCAAACCCTCGGCCACCCCCAGGCGGATCTTGCCCAGGGGCGCGGCGGAATGAGTCAGTTCTTCTTCGGCCAGCAGCGCCACGTTTTCCATGGCTTCGGCATGTTTGAGCAGGGCTTCGCCGGAGGGCGTGAGTTCGTAACCCTGGGCGTGCTGCACGAACAGCGCAGTGCCCAGGCTTTTCTCGATGGCCTCGATGTGCCGGGCCACGGTGGCGTGGGTGGTTTTCAGGCGCTGCGCCGCCGTGAGCAAGCGTCCGCTACGCTGTAATTCAAGAAAGAACCGCAGATCATTCCAGTCGAACATGCCTTCCCCTTCTTCCCCTGAACAGCAGCGTTGTCTAAAAACGCACAGCAGCTGGGTAAAAACTAACATTTTTAAGACGAAAACTAACAACTAGGATGGGGCCAATAAGAAAAACAAGCGAGGTCACAGATGCATTCTGCAGCTGCTGAATACGATTACGTGGTGGTAGGCGCCGGCCCGGCGGGCTGCCTGCTGGCCAATCGACTGTCTGCCAACCCTGCCCATCGCGTGTTGCTGCTTGAAGCAGGCGGTCGCGATAACTACCCCTGGATCCACATTCCCGTCGGCTACCTGTTCTGCATCGGCAACCCACGCACCGACTGGTGCTTCAAGACCGAAGCCCAGGAAGGCCTGCAAGGCCGAGCGCTGAGCTACCCGCGCGGCAAGGTGCTGGGCGGGTGCTCGTCCATCAACGGCATGATCTACATGCGCGGCCAGGCCCGGGATTACGACGGCTGGGCCGAGGACAATCCCGGCTGGGCCTGGAAGGATGTGCTGCCGCTGTTCAAGCAGAGCGAAAACCATTTTGCCGGTGCCTCGCAATTTCACAGTGACGGCGGTGAATGGCGGGTTGAGCAACAGCGCCTGCACTGGCCGATCCTCGATGCGTTTCGTGACGCGGCGCAGCAAAGCGGTATCGACAGCATCAGCGACTTCAACCAGGGCGACAACGAAGGCTGTGGCTATTTCCAGGTCAATCAGAAATCCGGCGTGCGCTGGAATGCGGCCAAGGCGTTTCTCAAACCGATCCGCCAGCGGCCCAACCTGACGGTGATGACCGAGGTTGAAGTCGACCGCGTACTCCTGGAGAACGGCCGTGCGGCGGCGGTGGTTGCTCGCCAGAATGGCCAGCCAGTCACGTGGCGGGCGCGCAAGGAAATCATCCTGTGCGCCGGCTCCGTCGGTTCGCCGGGCATCCTGCAACGCTCCGGTATCGGCCCCTCCAGCGTGCTCAAGCCTTTGGGCATCGATGTGCTGCACGAGTTACCCGGCGTGGGCGGCAATCTGCAGGATCACCTGCAACTGCGCCTGATCTACAAGCTGGAAAACGCCCGCACCCTGAACCAGATCGCCGGCACCGTGTGGGGCAAGATGGGCATGGGCCTGCGCTACCTGTACGACCGCAGCGGCCCGTTGTCCATGGCCCCCAGCCAGCTTGGCGCGTTTGCCCGCTCCGGGCCGGAGCAGACGTCGGCCAACCTCGAATACCACGTGCAACCGCTGTCCCTGGAGCGCTTTGGCGAACCACTGCACGGGTTCCCGGCCTTCACCGCTTCGGTGTGCGACCTGCGCCCGCAAAGCCGTGGCCGCATCGACATTCGCTCGGCCAACCCGGCAGACGCACCGCTGATCCGCCCCAACTACCTCAGCCATCCGGAAGACCTGCGGGTGGCCGCCGACGCCATTCGCCTGACCCGACGCATCGTCTCGGCGCCGGCCCTGAAGCAATTCAACCCGGTGGAGTACCTGCCCGGCGCAGAACTGCAGACGGACGAACAACTGCAGGAAGCCGCCGCCCGCATTGGCACCACGATTTTCCATCCAGTGGGCACCTGCCGCATGGGTAGCGACAAGGACGCGGTGGTCGACGCCCAACTGCGAGTGCACGGGGTTCCCGGCCTGCGCATCGCCGACGCGTCGGTCATGCCACGCATCACTTCAGGCAACACCTGCTCACCGACGCTGATGATCGCGGAAAAAGCCGCGCAGCTTATCCTTTCGCCGAACACAAGGAGCCTCGCCCCGGAGAAAGAACTGACCTTACCGGCTTGACCTGCAGGACCCCGGCTTGCCGGCGGTGGCGTTTTCAAGCGTTGTGCACAGCTTGAGAGCGCCATCGCCGGCAAGCCGGGCGCCTACAGGGGAATAGCGGCGCCGATGTGGCGCCGACAGTGGAACAACAATAAATAATCACTGTGAGGGCTACCCAAATGTCAGAACACGCTCAACCCCTGGGCTCCGCCACCAAGGCGCGAGACAGCAACGACACGCAGAAAGTCATCTTCGCCTCCTCCCTCGGGACGGTGTTCGAGTGGTATGACTTCTTCCTCTACGGCGCCCTCGCGGCGGTGATCAGCAAGCAGTTCTTTGCCGGGGTCAACGACACCACGGCGTTTATCTTTGCCCTGATGGCCTTCGCCGCCGGCTTTGTGGTGCGCCCGTTCGGCGCGCTGGTGTTCGGTCGGCTGGGTGACATGATCGGGCGCAAGTACACCTTCCTCGCCACCATCATCCTGATGGGCCTGGCGACTTTCTGCGTCGGCCTGCTGCCGACCTATTCGAGCATCGGCATTGCCGCACCGATCATCCTCGTCGCGCTGCGCATGCTCCAGGGCCTGGCGCTGGGCGGCGAGTACGGCGGCGCAGCCACCTATGTGGCCGAGCACGCCCCGGCGGGCAAACGCGGCTTCCACACCAGCTGGATTCAATCCACCGCGACCCTCGGCCTGCTGCTGTCGCTGCTGGTGGTGCTGGCGTGCCGTTACTTCACCGGCGACCAATTCGAAGTGTGGGGCTGGCGCCTGCCGTTCCTGCTGTCGATCGTGCTGTTGGGCATCTCCACCTGGATCCGCCTGAGCCTGCACGAGTCGCCGGCGTTCCTGAAAATGAAAGAGGAAGGCAAGGCCAGCAAGTCGCCGATCCGCGAATCCTTCGGCAAATGGGAAAACCTCAAGATCGTGCTGATTGCGCTGTTCAGCATCAACGCCGGCCAGGCTGTGACGTTCTATGCCGCGCAGTTTTATGTGCTGTTCTTCCTCACACAGTTTTTGAAGATGGATCCGGCACTGGCCAACATGCTGCTGATCATCAGCGTGGTGATTGGTGCGCCGTTCTTCATCTTCTTCGGCTGGCTTTCGGACAAGCTGGGGCGCAAGCCGGTGTTGATGGTCGGCCTGCTGCTGGCCACCGCACTGTACTTCCCGATCTTCAAGGGCCTGGCGCACTACACCAACCCGGCGATGGACCACGCCAGCCGCCAGTCGCCGATCACCGTATTGGCAGACCCGGCCACCTGCACCTTCCAGTTCGACCCGGTGGGCAAGGCGCGTTTTGACAGCCCGTGCGACAAGGTCAAGACCTTCCTGGTGAAACAGGGCCTGCCGTATGAAAGCGCGGCCGCCCCGGCGGGCAGCGCAGTGCAGGTGAGCGTGGGTGATGTGCGTATCGACGGTTACGACGAAGCCGCCCTGAAAGGCGCGGTGACCCTGGCGGGTTATCCGCAATCGGCTGATGTGGCCCAGGTCAACAAAACCATGGTGGTGCTGCTGATCGTCGCGCTGATCCTGATCGCCGCCATGTGCTACGGCCCGCTGGCAGCGCTGATGGTGGAGCTGTTCCCGACACGCATCCGCTACACCTCGCTGTCGCTGCCATACCACATCGGGAATGGCTGGTTTGGTGGCTTCCTGCCGACGGTGTCGTTTGCGCTGGTGGTGTACACCGGGGATATTTTCTATGGGCTGTGGTACCCGGTGGTAATTACCGGGGTGAGCCTGATCGTGGGGCTGATTTGCCTGAAAGAAACCAAGAACGTCGATATCGACAATAACTAAACGTCGATCCGGCCGACGCTGGAGTTTCAGTGTGGGAGCGGGCTTGCTCGCGAAAGCGGGGTGTCAGTCGCCGGATAGGTTGACTGATACACCGCATTCGCGAGCAAGCCCGCTCCCACATTGGGTTTAGCACCAGACACACAAATTGCTGTATATCCATCCAGATAAAAGTTGCCCAATTCTGATTTATTGCCCATCCTGCTCCCCATTCAATTGCGTAGCGAATGTGGTGACCATGCGGCTGTTCCTCTGTGAAAAACCGTCCCAGGCCAAGGATATCGCCGCCGTGCTCGGCGCGACTCGGCGTGGCGACGGTTGCTGGCTGGGCTCAGGCGTGACGGTGACCTGGTGCATCGGCCACCTGCTGGAAACCGCCCCGCCCGACAGCTACGACGCCAAGTACAAGCGCTGGGTGCTGGCCGACCTGCCGATCATCCCCGAAAAGTGGAAGATGCTGGTCAAGCCCAAGACTGCCAGCCAGTTCAAGGCGGTCAAGCGTCTGCTGGGGGAAGCCCAGGAACTGGTGATCGCCACCGATGCCGACCGTGAGGGCGAGATGATCGCCCGTGAGCTGGTGGAGCATTGCCGTTATCGCGGCCCCATCCAGCGGCTATGGCTCTCGGCGCTCGACGACGCGTCGATCCGCAAGGCCCTGGCCTCGTTGAAGCCCGGTGCTGAAACCTTCAGCCTCTACCATTCGGCCCTTGGCCGCTCCCGCGCCGACTGGCTGATCGGGATGAACATGAGCCGCCTGTTTACCCTGCTGGGCCAACAGTCCGGCTACCAGGGCGTGTTGCCGGTCGGCCGTGTGCAAACCCCGACCTTGCGCCTGGTAGTGGACCGGGACCGCAGCATTGCCGACTTTGTACCCGTCGCTTATTGGGCCATCGATGTGGATCTGCTCCACGACGACATCACCTTCACGGCGCAATGGCGCGCGACCGAAGACGCCTGTGACGATCAGGGCCGCTGCCTCAATCCGCAGCTTGCCCGGGACGCCGCCAATGCCATGAGCAACGCCGCCAGCGCCCGGCTGGTCAAACTGCGTACCGAGCGCATGCGCGACGTCGCGCCCCTGCCCTTCGACCTCGGCACCCTGCAGGAAATCTGCTCGAAAAAGCTTGGCCTCGGCGCCCAGGAAACCCTGGATGTTGCCCAGTCACTCTACGAAACCCACAAGGTCATCACTTACCCACGCAGCGATTGCGGCTACCTGCCCCTGAGCCAGCACGGCGACGCGCCGAAAATCCTCGCGGCGCTGGGGCGGGCCGATCCGGCGGTGAATGAATTGATGCCACACATCGATCCGAAGCGACGCTCCCGAGCCTGGAACGACGCCAAGGTCAGCGCTCACCACGGCATCATTCCCACCGGCGCCGGCAAGGATGTCGGGCAACTGACCGGCAAGCATCGCGCGGTTTACACCCTGATTCGCGCCCGCTATCTCGCGCAGTTCCTGCCCAACCACGAGTACGACCGTACCCAGGCAGATTTCGATTGTGCCGGTGAAGCCTTGCGGGCTGTCGGTAAAGTCATCGTCGAGCCGGGCTGGAAACGCGCATTGCCGGAAGCATTGGCACCGGCCAAGGGCCGTGAAGCACCTGCGCCGCAGTCCTTGCCAAAACTGGTTCAGGGGCAGGACTACGCCGTGGCCAAGGTCAACCTCAAGGACCTGTGGACCCAGCCACCCAAACCCTTCACCGAAGGCGACCTGATCAAGGCGATGAAAAACGTCGCCAAGCTGGTGGAAGACCCGCTGCTCAAGCAAAAGCTCAAGGACACCACCGGGATCGGCACCGAAGCCACCCGCGCCGGGATCATCCAGGGCCTGCTGGACCGCGGCTACCTGGTGAAAAACGGCAAGGCGCTGTCGGCAACACCCGCCGCTTTCAGCCTGATTGATGCAGTGCCACGGGCAATTGCCGACCCCGGTACCACCGCTATCTGGGAGCAGGCACTGGACATGGTACAAAGCGGCGAGATGAGCCTGGAAGAGTTCGTCGCCAAACAGGCCGCATGGATGAGCAAACAGGTGACCCGCTGCACTGGCATGCGCCTGACCATCAGCGGCCCGGCCAGCCCGGCCGGACGTGGCGCCACACCGTGGAAAAACAAACGCAAACCGGCCAAGCGCAAGACGGCCACCAGCCCGAAGCGTGCGGCAAAACCGGCAAACAAGGGCTGAGAAGCACTAAGAAATCGCGACAATGACGTTTTTCGACGGGATGTATGCCGCTTTGGACCTTGCCCTGCTGCAGGCCATCCAGGATTCTGTAGGGCCTGCTAACCTCCCAACAATAACAACACCGGAGTGGCCTCCATGAAAACCGTTGCCCAAGTGCTGAAGTCCAAAGACCAGCATAACCATCAAGTCCACACCATCCCCCACGACCATACGGTATTTGAGGCCTTGATCGTGATGGCTTCGAAAAACGTCGGGGCCTTGCCAGTGCTCCAGGACGGCAAGGTGGTGGGCATCATCAGTGAACGAGACTATGCCCGTAAGGTCATCCTCCATGGATTGTCTTCGGTGACGACCAAAGCCCACGAGATCATGAATTCACCGGTGATCACCGTCGACACTCACCAGACTGTCGAGACTTGCATGACGATCATGACTGACCGACATCTGCGGCACCTGCCTGTGGTGGAGAACGGCGAGCTCCTTGGCCTGCTGTCCATCGGCGACCTGGTCAAGGAAGCGATTGCCGAACAGGCCGACCTGATCAAACAGCTGGAGCAGTACATTCGCGGCGAATAATCATTGGGGACCCCATGCTCGATACCCTGCAACATCAAGTCGATAACCAACTCGACAGCCTGCACCGGGCCATGTCCCAACGGCGCTTCCTGGTGCTGACCGGTGCGGGTATCAGCACCTCTTCGGGGATTCCCGATTATCGCGACAGCGAAGGCGTGCGCCGGGGCAAGGCGCCGATGATGTACCAGGAGTTCCTGGCAACCCCGCAGGCGCGCCGCCGCTACTGGGCGCGGGCGATGCTCGGCTGGCCGAGGGTGCGTGTCGCGCAGCCGAACGCGGCGCATATCGCCCTGGCCACTCTGCAGCAGCGCCAGCGCATTGCCGGGCTGATCACCCAGAACGTCGACACCCTGCACGATCAGGCTGGCAGCCATGATGTGATCGAACTCCACGGCAGCCTTCACCGGGTGCTATGTCTGGATTGCCAGCAGACCAGCGACCGGAACCTGATCCAGCGCCAAATGGAAGCGGAGAATCCGTACCTGGCGGGTGTGGATGCCGTTCAAGCCCCCGACGGTGACACCCTGCTGGACCCGGCCTTTGAAGGACGTTTTCAGGTGCCCCGCTGCCCCCACTGCGGCGGGCAACGGTTGAAACCGGACGTGGTGTTTTTCGGTGAGAACGTCGCCCAGGGCACGGCAGCCAAGGCGATGGCGGCGGTGGATGACGCAGAAGGATTGCTAGTGGTGGGTTCGTCGCTGATGGCGTATTCAGCGTTTCGGTTGTGCAAGGCGATGGTCGAGCAAGGCAAGCCCGTGATTGCCATCAATCTGGGCAAGACACGGGGCGATGAGTTGCTGCAACTCAAGATCGAAGCCTCCTGCGAACGTTTGTTGCCGTTGCTGGCAGAACGCCTGGGATAGCCCAATCCTGCTTTTCTGTGGCGAGGGAGCTTGCTCCCGCTGGGCTGCGCAGCAGCCCCAAAACCGACAACCGAATGATTCCTGAAGAACCGCAGTCAGCCTGGTGGGGGCGCTTCGCACCCCAGCGGGAGCAAGCTCCCTCGCCACAAAAAGCCCCCGGACCCCGCGACCTGCCCGCACGAAAAGTGACGCCCAAGTCACGTTTTCCGCTCACACCCCCGCCCTGCAAGGATTTATGTAGTGCTCAAAAATAATCACTACATAATCGTTGACGTAACCGTTTTGTAATTGCATGATTCAAGCGTCTCCCGGATCGGGAGCGTTGGTAACACGCGTTTTGAACAAGCTCGTCTGACCGCCGAGCTGTTTTTTCCGGATGTGCACTGCCCACAAGGCAGATTGATGAAGCTGACCGGCCCGAAAGGATCGGTACAAGGAGCTCAAACGCTGCTTGTCTTCGTTATGAAACCATTGCGTAGCAGGTCATCAGCAAGACTACATGCATCGGTTCAAGACCCTGCCCGTATTCGGCAGACAGTCGCTGACGCCCGGTTTTCTGAGCCGGAGACAACTTAGTAGTTTTAACGGATCAACTAGAGATCGCCAACTGGTCAAGGGGCTTACACATGAATCTGAACAACCAACCAACTATCGATGAATTGGCTGAGATGTTCGCAGCGCAGAAAGACACGCTCGACGACCATATCCTCTGGATTGGTAAATCGGGCCAGGTCCATATTGACTGCCTGGCGCCCCACACCGTGGAAGAAGAGTTCGACAGGAATAACCGTGAACTGGCAGCGCGCCTGAAGATGTACCGCCGCGGCCAGGGTTATGTCGGCAAGAAAGCCGCCGCCGATCGCAACTTTATCGAGCAGGTCTTCCATACACTTAATACCGAGTGGCAGAACCTTAAAGGCCATTCGCAAGTTAAGGTGATCGACAGATACTGCTGATAACTACGCACTTATCACTTAAGCCTGCTCGCTTAAAACGAGCAGGCTTTTTTATGGCCGACGGTTATTGCAACAACGCCGGGAAACGCCCCTTCCCCGCTTCATCGCAAAAAATATCAAACATGGCCTGGGCCGCCGCTGAAAGTTCGTGGCCGGGCTTGGTCAGTACACCAATCGGCCGTTCGATCACCGGATCGCTCAAGGTGATGCAATGGGCGCCTGCTTCCTGCATTTGGCGTGCACACAACGCCGGCACTGCACTCACGCCCAAGCCACTGGCAACCATCTTGCCCACCGTCGCCAGTTGATGGCTCTCCAGGGCTACGGGCAGCTTCAGGTCCAGCGCCTTCAGGTGTTCTTCAAGCATCACTCGTACCGTGGACGGGCGCTGCAAGGTGATGAAGGGTTGTTCCAGCAAGGTGTGCCAGGCGATATCGGAGCGGCGTGCCAATGGCGAGTCACCGGGCACCACCGCCACAAAGCGGTCCACATACAGCGGGGTGAACACCAGCGATGAGCTTTCCGACGGTTCAAACGCCACGCCCAACTCCACTTGGCGATCGCGGACCATTTCCAGCACCTGCTCGTTGATCACGTCATTCACCGTTACGTTGACCTGAGGATAGCGCGCGCGAAAAATCTTCAGGATCGGTGGCAGCAGGTTTCCGGCAAACGACGGCATCGCCGCCACCGTTACCCGCCCGCGCTGCAGGGTGAAACGCTGGCGCAACTCATCCTCGGCATTGTCCCAATCGGCGATCAGGCGCCGGGCCAGGGGCAGTAGCGATTCTCCTTCGGGAGTCAGCGCGACATTGCGCGTATTGCGGCTGAACAGCCGCCCGCCCAGGCCTTCTTCCAGGCCTTTGATGGTCAAGCTCAAGGCCGACTGGGAAAGATGCAAACGCTCACAGGCGGCCGCAAAGCTCAAGGTCTGGGCCACGGCAAGAAAGGCGCGCATCTGTTTAACTGTCATGAAGCTTCTCCCGATGGCTGAGGACTGTGCTGTTTTTTAAATCAATCAACCTTAAAAAACAACTTAACAAATCAATCCGTCGGCGCAACACTCGGTTCATATGGCTGGCCCACAAACAATAAAAGAGGTGCATATGGCAGGTTTTGATAAACGCGTAGCGTCCTATGAAGAGGCGCTGGCAGGCCTGGAAGATGGCATGACGGTTCTTGCCGGTGGTTTTGGCCTGTGCGGCATCCCGGAAAACCTCATTGCCGAAATCAAGCGCAAGGGCACCCGCAACCTGACCGTGGTCTCCAACAACTGCGGCGTCGACGGCTTCGGCCTGGGCCTGCTGCTGGAAGGCAAGCAGATCAGCAAGGTCTTCGCGTCCTACGTCGGTGAAAACGCCCTGTTCGAGAAGCAACTGCTCAGCGGCGAAATCGAAGTGGTCCTGACGCCCCAAGGCACCCTCGCCGAAAAACTGCGCGCAGGCGGTGCCGGCATCCCGGCCTTCTTCACCGCCACCGGCGTCGGCACGCCAGTCGCTGAAGGCAAGGAAACCCGCGAGTTCAACGGTCGCCCGTACCTGATGGAAGAATCCATCACCGGCGACTTCGCCATCGTCAAAGGCTGGAAAGCCGACCACTTCGGCAATGTGATCTATCGCCATACCGCCCAGAACTTCAACCCGCTGGCCGCCACCGCCGGCAGGATCACCGTGGTCGAAGTCGAAGAAATCGTCGAACCGGGCGAGCTGGACCCGGCGCATATCCACACCCCAGGGATCTACGTCGACCGGATCATTTGCGGCACCTTCGAGAAGCGCATCGAACAGCGCACCCTCCGCAAATAATCCACCAGCCCAAATAATAAGGAGACAAAAAATGGCTCTTACCCGCGAACAAATGGCTCAACGCGTCGCCCGCGAAATGCAGGACGGTTTCTACGTCAACCTCGGCATCGGCATTCCGACCCTGGTGGCCAACTACATCCCGGAAGGCATGGAGGTCATGCTGCAGTCGGAAAACGGCCTGCTGGGCATGGGTCCGTTTCCTACTGAAGAAACCATCGATGCCGACATGATCAACGCCGGCAAACAGACCGTCACCGCGCGCATTGGCGCGTCGATCTTCTCCTCGGCCGAATCCTTCGCGATGATTCGCGGCGGCCATGTCGACCTGACCGTGCTCGGCGCGTTTGAGGTCGATGTACAAGGCAACATCGCCTCGTGGATGATCCCCGGCAAGCTGGTCAAGGGCATGGGCGGCGCGATGGACCTGGTGGCCGGTGCCGAGAACATCATCGTGATCATGACCCACGCGTCCAAGGACGGTGAATCCAAGTTGCTGAGCCAATGCAGCCTGCCGCTGACCGGCGCCAACTGCATCAAGCGCGTGCTGACGGACCTGGCCTACCTGGAAATCGAAAATGGCGCTTTTGTCCTCAAGGAACGCGCACCTGGCGTCAGTGTTGAAGAGATCGTCAGCAAGACAGCCGGTAAACTGATCGTCCCGGACCACGTTCCAGAAATGCACTTCCAGTGAGGACAGATTCCATGCAAGACGTCGTGATTGTTGCTGCCACCCGCACCGCCGTGGGCAGCTTCCAAGGTTCGCTGGCAAGCATCCCGGCCCCGGAGCTGGGGGCTGCGGTGATTCGTCGCCTGCTGGAGCAGACCGGCATCGACCCGGCACTCGTGGATGAAGTGATCCTTGGCCAGGTGCTCACCGCCGGCAGCGGCCAGAACCCGGCCCGCCAGGCCTCGATCCTCGCCGGCCTGCCCCACGCCGTGCCGGCGCTGACCCTGAACAAGGTCTGCGGCTCGGGGCTCAAGGCCCTGCACCTGGGCGCACAAGCGATCCGTTGCGGCGATGCCGAGGTAATCATCGCCGGCGGCATGGAGAACATGAGCCTGGCCCCGTACGTATTGCCAGCCGCCCGCACCGGCCTGCGCATGGGCCATGCGAAGATGATCGACAGCATGATCACCGACGGTCTGTGGGATGCGTTCAACGACTACCACATGGGCATCACCGCCGAGAACCTGGTGGACAAGTACGGCATCAGCCGTGAAGCCCAGGACGCCTTCGCCGCCGCCTCCCAGCAAAAAGCCACGGCGGCCATTGAAGCCGGGCGTTTCAGCGATGAGATCACACCGATCCTGATTCCCCAGCGCAAGGGCGACCCGGTGGCCTTCGCCGTGGACGAACAGCCACGGGCGGGCACCACCGCCGAATCCCTGGCCAAGCTCAAGCCGGCCTTCAAGAAAGACGGCACGGTCACCGCCGGCAATGCATCCAGCCTCAACGACGGCGCGGCTGCCGTGCTGCTGATGAGCGCGGACAAAGCCAAGGCCCTGGGCCTGCCGGTACTGGCACGCATCGCCAGCTACGCCAACGCCGGCGTCGATCCCGCGATCATGGGCATTGGCCCGGTATCGGCCACCCGCCGCTGCCTGGACAAGGCCGGCTGGAGCCTGGGCGACCTGGACCTGATCGAAGCCAACGAAGCCTTTGCCGCGCAGTCACTGGCGGTGGGCAAAGAGCTGGAATGGGACGCGGCCAAGGTCAACGTCAACGGCGGCGCGATTGCCATCGGCCACCCGATTGGCGCGTCAGGCTGCCGTGTGCTGGTGACCCTGCTGCATGAAATGATCAAGCGTGACGCCAAGAAGGGCCTGGCCACCCTGTGCATCGGTGGCGGGCAAGGTGTAGCCCTGGCCCTTGAACGCAGCTGATTTCAAAGAGCAACATGGAAAAGGCCCGGTTCCACGAAAACCGGGCCTTTTCTTTATCGGTCAGTCCCGCGCCTGGGGCACCGCAAACACCGCATTTGCCCGCACCACCACCTTCTCCCCGACCTGCACGCTGACCGTGGCAAACGCCATCTGCCGCCCGCGCTTGTGATGCTCCAGACGCACCTCGACCCACTCCCCTACCTGCACCGCGCCGAGATAGTCCAGGGTCATGCTCGCCGTGATCAACGGCAGCGGCGGCTCGCTGGAAAACGCCATGGCGTAGCCCATGCCCACATCCGCCAGGGTGGCCAGCACGCCACCGTGCACGGTGCCGCGTCCGTTGGCGTGGCGGTTGTCGGCGCGCAGGCCGATTTCCAGCTGCAAGCCTTCACCTCGGCTATACACCGGGCCAAGCAGGTCCAGGAGTGGGCTGCTGCGACGCAGCGGGGTAAAGCCTTCGGGGATGGCATGGGCAGTCATGTCAGGTTCTTCCTTGGGGACAAGGCTGGAGGTGTATCCCACCGCAGCCATCCGGACCATCAACATCAGCCCGGTAAATCCCCGGTGATAAGCCTAACGCTTCATGCAGCGCTGATAACGCTCATCCACGCGCTTGGCAAACCAGGCCGTGGTGAGGTTGCGGGTGATCTTCGGGCTTTTCAGCACGATGCCCGGCAGGATCGCCCGCGGCACCGGTTTGCCGGCGGCCTTGTCGGCCAGGGCGAACACCCGCTGGTACAGGGTAGTGTCTTCAAAATCCAGGCGCTCGCCCTGCTCCAGCTGGCTGCGGATGCTCGGGTTGCGCATGTCCAGCGCCTTGCCCAGTGAGCGCACTGCCAGCTCGGTGGTGCCTGGCAGGAACGAGCCGTAGTTGATCAAGTCGCCGTCCAGCGCCAGCGTGGTACCTGAGACCCGGCTGACAGCCGCCTGGAATGCCGCATTGCGGCTGGCGTACCAACCCGCGTTGAAATCGGCGAAGCGGTACAGCATCTGGTCGTAATTCACCGGGTAGCCCAGCAGATGGGTGATGCCAAAGTACATGCCGCCTCGGCGGGTAAACACTTCCCGGCGGATGCTGCCATCCACGGTGTAGGGATAATCCCGGGCCTGCTTCTGTGCGAAGTCGATGCTGACCTGCATCGGGCCTGCGGTATGCACCGGGTTGAAGCCGCCAAACAGCGTATTGCCCAAGGGCACGACACTGATGAAGTCGTCAAAGATTCCACTCAAATCCCGCTCGGTGCGCGCAGCGTTCAAGCGCTCGGCGTAGGACTTGCCGGTGGGCGAGCGCAGTTGCAGTGCCGTGCGCACCAATACCGCCGGCACATGGACTTTAGCGGCGCGCCGCAGGATCTCGTCCTGGGCGATCTTGCCCATGTTCGGGACCGGCGGGTCGACCTGATAGGTGGACTCCTGCTCGGTCACGGCCAATACCGCGCAGATGTTCTCAGTACCGGGGTAGATTTTCTGCGTGTTGAAGGCGGTGTAGATGTCCTGGGCCCAGCCGCCACGATCCGGCACGCTGGCCGGCATCAGCCGCACGATCTGCGCTTTCACCTCGGCTTCGCTGCGCTCCGGCAGTTGCTGGGTGCGCTGGCTGGAGCAGCCGGCCAGTACCAATAAGGTGGTAAGGCACAGGATGAGGCGAGATGAACGCATGGGGCTTCCTTGGGTGACGATGGGCCAGTCTTGGCAGATATCGACCGGTAAGTCTAACCGGGGTTCGCCGACCTGCTGCTCTCGCCAAAAAAACCAGGACGTGAAAGGATCAGGCACCCGTCGTTCCTACAAGGAGTTTGAATGCCATGCTTAGCCTGAACTTCCTGATCACCTGCCTGATCGTCGTGCTCATTCCCGGCACCGGCGTGATCTTCACCGTGTCCACCGGACTGACCGCCGACAAGCGCGCCAGTGTGTTCGCCGCGCTGGGCTGCACCGCCGGGATCGTCCCGCACTTGTTGGCCTCCGTGCTTGGGCTGTCCGCCCTGCTGCATACCAGCGCCCTGGCGTTCGAAGCCCTCAAGTATGCCGGCGCCGCCTACTTGCTATACCTCGCCTATGCCACCTGGCGGGACCGCTCGGCCTTTGCCATGAACGACGCACCGACGATTTCCAGCGCCCACAGCCTGATGGTGCGAGGCCTGTTGCTGAATATTCTGAACCCCAAGCTGACGATTTTCTTCCTGGCGTTCCTGCCGCAATTCGTCACCCCGGGCGCGGGCGCACCGGCCCTGCAAATGCTGTTGCTGAGCAGTGTATTCATGGCGATGACGTTTGCGGTGTTTGTGATTTATGGCCTGCTGGCCAATGTGTTCCGCCGCGCGGTGATCGAATCGCCACGTGTACAGAACTGGCTGCGCCGCAGTTTTGCAGCGGCGTTTGCGGGGTTGGGGCTGAACCTGGCGTTTGCCCAGCGCTAAGTTGCAAGCAGCCGCGAACAGCCTTCTTGTGGCGAGGGAGCTTGCTCCCGCTGGACTGCGCAGCAGGCCCATTTTCAGGGCCGCTCCGCGCCCCAGCGGGAGCAAGCTCCCTCGCCACAGGTTACTTAGATCCCGGCGAGTGCCAGGTCCATCGCGAAGTAGGTGAAGATCAAGTCCGCACCGGCGCGCTTGATCGAGCCCAGGGTTTCCCGTACCACGCGGGCTTCATCGATCGCACCCGCCTGGGCGCCGAACTTGATCATCGCGTACTCGCCGCTGACCTGGTACGCCGCCACCGGCAAACGCGAGGCTTCGCGGATGTCGCGGATGATGTCCAGGTACGCGCCGGCCGGCTTGACCATCAGCGCATCCGCACCTTCCTGCTCATCCAGCAACGATTCGCGCACCGCTTCGCGGCGGTTCATCGGGTTCATCTGGTAGCTCTTGCGATCGCCCTTCAGCGCGCTGCCGCCGGCTTCGCGGAACGGGCCGTAGAGGGCCGAGGCGAACTTGGTGGAATAGGCCATGATCGGGATATGGCTGAAGCCTGCTTCATCCAGGGCCCGGCGAATGGCCTGGACCTGCCCGTCCATCGCGGCAGACGGCGCGATCACATCGGCACCGGCACGAGCGGCAGCCACAGCTTGCTTGCCAAGGTTGACCAGGGTGCGGTCGTTGTCGACTTCGGCGCCGTGCATCACGCCGCAATGGCCGTGGTCGGTGTACTCGCAGAAGCATGTGTCGGACATCACGATCATTTCCGGCACCGCATCCTTGATGATCGAGGACATGCGCGACACCAGGCCACGCTCTTGCCAGGTGTCACTGCCCGAGGCGTCCAGGTGGTGGGACACGCCGAAGGTCATCACCGACTTGATCCCGGCTTTCGCATAGCGTTCGATCTCGCCGGCCAGCTTCGACTCGGGAATGCGCTGCACCCCGGGCATGCTGGTGATCGGCACGAAGTCGTCGATTTCTTCTTCAACGAAGATCGGCAGCACCAGGTCATTGAGGGTGAATTCGCTTTCCTGGAACAGGCCACGCAACTCCGGGGAGCGGCGCAGGCGTCGTGGACGGGCTTCGGGGAACTGGCTGGACATTGATGCTCCTGAAAAAAGGCAGGCCAAAAATCTTTGGGGCGAAAGCTTATGCCTCGTGCACCGCAGAGCACAAACGCCAAGTGCGGAACAGTTTATTGCAGGCTTGGTAACAATTGCATTGATCTAGAGCTGTAGACGGCCTTCAATGCAAACGGCAACCGCGCCGCCGACCCAGATTTCCTCGCCGCTGTGTTCAATGCGGATTCGCCCGGCGCGGCCCATGGCGGTGCCCTGGCTGACCACATAGCGGCTGGGCGCCAAACCCTCGCCCAGCAACCACTGGGCGACACCGGCGTTCAGGCTGCCGGTGGCCGGATCTTCCGGAGCGCCGTCGCCGGCAATAAAGGCCCGCACCTCAAACTGCGCCTCATCGCCATCCCGCTCGGGGTTCCACGGGGCGATCACGCCCACGGCCAAGCCCTGCAACTGCGAATAGTCAGGCCGCAGTGCCAGTACCTGCTCGCGATCCGCCAGCATCACCGCCAGCCAGCCCGCGCCGTTATCCACCCACTGGCTGCGCAAAATCGCACCGGGCTCAAGGTTCAGGGCCCGACGCACGCGCTCGACCAATTCAGCTTCCAGCGGGCCGGAACGCAGCAACGGTGGCGCGATAAACGCCAGTTCATCGCCCTGGCGGCGGATGCGCACCAGGCCGATCTCACACTCCTGGATGATCTCCTCCCCAGCGGGTTGGCCACCGGCCAGCAACCAGGCATGGCAACTGCCCAGGGTCGGATGGCCGGCAAACGGCAACTCCTTGAGGGTCGTGAAGATCCTTACGCGGTAGTCCGCTCGTGGATCACGGGGCTTGAGCAGGAAGGTGGTTTCGCTGAGGTTGGTCCAGTTGGCGAAATCCGCCATCTGCTGGTCGCTCAGGCTGTCGGCGCCCAGCACCACGGCCAACGGGTTGCCCTTGACGGCCACACTGCTGAAAACGTCCAGTTGTTTGAAGTCGAAAGAAGCCATGCCGGTCCTTATGCTGGGATGTTCAAGCCACGGATCACCGCCGGCCGGGCGACGAACCCGTCCAGGGCCCGCAGTACGTTCGGGAAGTCGGTAATACCCACCAGGTCGCCAGACTCATAGAAGCCGATCAGGTTGCGAACCCACGGGAAGGTGGCGATATCGGCGATGCTGTACTCGTCACCCATGATCCAGGTGCGGCCCAACAGGCGCTTTTCCAGCACCTCCAGCAAGCGGCGCGACTCGGCGACGTAGCGATCGCGCGGGCGCTTGTCTTCATAGGCCGCGCCGGCGAATTTGTTGAAGAACCCCACCTGGCCGAACATCGGTCCGATACCGGCCATCTGGAACATCAGCCACTGGATCGTCTCGTAACGCATCGCCGGGTCTTCGGGAAGCAATTCACCGCTCTTCTCGGCGAGGTAGATCAGGATCGCGCCCGACTCGAACAGCCCCAGCGCCTGGCCGCTCGGGCCATTGGGATCGATGATCGCCGGAATCTTGTTGTTGGGGTTCAGCGACAGGAACTCGCTGGAAAGCTGGTCCTGGGTCTCGAAACTGACCTTGTGCGCCTCGTAGGGCAGGCCGATTTCCTCGAGCATGATCGACACCTTGACCCCGTTGGGCGTGGGCAACGAATACAGCTGCAAACGCTCGGGATGCCGGGCCGGCCATTTGGCGGTGATGGGGAAGTCTGAAAGTGAGTTCATCATGGGACTCCTGATAAAAGTAGGAGAGTAGTGGTTCAGTGCCTATCGTGCATCCGTCTTAATTCAGCAACATCTGCGGGTTAATCTCCTGCACACGGCAAGGATGCCGCCCCATCTCCCCCGCGAAACGAACCAAACTGCCTTGGGGGACTCTTAAAGAGCGCCCGATGGCTGGGCTTGCTTGCCCTGAATCCCTGCACCGAGACTTAGAACCATCATGACCATCAAGCCTCTGTGCCTTGCGAAACGCTTCAAACGCTACTCCTACATCCTGCTGCCGGTATTGCTGGTGAGCGCCGCGGTCGGCCTTAGCCTGGAATCGCGGGTCAGCCGCGCCCAGCCGGTCGACGGCGTGCAAACCCTGGTGTTCCTGCGCCATGGCGAGAAACCTGCCGGGGGCCTCGGCCAACTCAACTGCCAGGGGCTTAACCGTGCGATGAACCTGGCCACCGTGCTGCCGGAAAAATTCGGCAACGCCAACTACGTGTTCGCACCCAACCCGACCCGCAATGTCGAGGAAGGCGAGAAAGACAACTCCTACAGCTACATCCGCCCGTTGATGACCATCAGCCCCAGCGCGATCAAGCTCGGGTTGCCGGTCAACATCAAGTTCTCGGCCAATGACACCAGCGCCCTCGCTGACGAACTGGTGGAGGACAAATACCACAACGCCGTCATCTACACTGCCTGGTCCCATGGGTATCTGCCGGACTTGATCAACAAGGTGGCAAGCGAGGCCGTCGGTGAAAAACATGTGATTACCGACGATTGGTCCGGCAGCGATTTCGATAGCTTGTATGTGTTGACCCTGACCTGGCACAACGGCAAGGCCTCGCTGCTCAGCCGCAACTACAAGCAAGGCCTGGACAATGGCCAGCAGACTTGCCCGGACGCAACGCAAGTCAGCGCCGATATCTGACCGCCCCCGAAGACCCGTGGCGAGGGAGCTTGCTGTGGCGAGGGAGCTTGCTCCCGCTGGAGTGCGAAGCGCTCCCAGAATTTTGGGGCCGCTTCGCAGCCCAGCGGGAGCAAGCTCCCTCGCCACAGTGCTTCGGAGGCGGCCTTGTACAGCGTATGATGTTGCGCTATTGACTCACCTGCGGATCATCTACATGTCCAACCTCTCCTCCACCCAGCCTGCCCGGGGCTGGTCCTTCTGGTGGAAACCAGCGCTGTTCCTGCTGGTGGCCTGCGTCGGCCTCTACTACGTGAAATGGTCGCCCTACTACGCCAAGGCGTTTATCGCGGCAGACAACCACAGCATCGGCGCCTCGATTCTCAACGACCAGCAAAGCGCGCCACTGGCCGCGGCGCTGGCCTATGCCCAGGTGTATTTCCTGGCGATCTGGAAGGCTGCGGTGCTGGCGGTCATTCTCGGCTCATTGCTGCAGGTGCTGATCCCACGGGACTGGCTGCTGCGCCTGTTTGGCCGTGCCGGGCTGGGATCTACCCTGCGTGGCGGGCTGTTCGCCCTGCCGGGGATGATGTGCAGTTGCTGCGCCGCTCCGGTGGCGGCCGGTATGCGTCGGCAGAAAGTCTCGGTCGGCGCGGCGCTGGCGTTCTGGATTGCCAACCCGGTGCTGAACCCGGCGACACTGGTGTTCATGGGCTTTGTGCTGGGCTGGGGCTTTACCGCGCTGCGGTTGGTGGCCGGGATCGTGCTGGTGGTGGGTGTTTCGCTGGTGGCGCAACGCATCGCGCGGCCGGAGCAGGTACCGGAAGCCGCGCTCGACGCCGTGGCCCAGGCCAGCCATGCCGAAACAGAACCGTTCCTGACCCGCTGGCTGCGCACCCTGTGGCAGCTGTTCTGGAGCACGATTCCGGTGTACATCCTGGCGGTGCTGATCCTTGGCGCGGCGCGGGTCTGGCTGTTTCCCCACGTTGACGGCGCCATGGCCAACAGCCTGGTGTGGCTGGTGCCTCTGGCGATTGTCGGCACGTTGTTCGTGATCCCGACCGCCGCCGAAATCCCCATCGTGCAGACCATGATGACCCTCGGCATGGGCACCGGCCCGGCCGTGGCCTTGCTGATGACACTGCCGAGCGTGAGCCTGCCGTCGCTGCTGATGCTGCGCAAGGATTTCGATGCGCGGGTGCTGGTGACCGTGGCCGGGCTGACGATGCTGATGGGGGTGGTGTGTGGGCTGATCGGGGCGTTTATCCTGTAGTGATCGAGTGAATTCGAGGGCCTCTTCGCGGGCAAGCCCGCTCCCACATTTTGCCTGCATTCCTACAGGATAAATGCGGTCGAATGTGGGAGCGGGCTTGCTCGCGAAGGGGCCGGCAAACTCAATCAATCACGTACGCCGAGCGAGCCTGTCCCGGAAATACTCCACCACCGCCGCTTGCTCTCCCGCAAACTCGATGCGTGCGCCTTTGCTTTCCCGCTGGAACGCATACATCGGGTCGTAGTACTCACGCAACAGCCCTTCAATCCAGCCGCGGTGCAAATCCACCGCGCCGCTGCTGGCTTGTTCTGCCAATGCTTCCTGCATGATCGCGTGCAACCGCGCAAACCGCTCGCCGCCCAGGCGCTTGTGGATATTGGCCAGGCTCTGGGTCAGGCGCTCGGCAAACAGTTCCTGGCCAGTGTCGCCAAACACCGCGACAAACTCGGCGCAGAGGTCCACTACATAATCCTTCAGGATGCGCTCCACCCGGCCTTCAACGCTGTCTTCCAGCCAGACCATCGGGAAGCCCTGCATGCCTTTGTGCAAGGGCAACGGCAGCGCGCAGCTGCCGATCATGCGGCTCTCATCCTCGACCACAAACTGCTCGATACCGGCGGCGCGCTTTTTCAGCAGGTCCACCGCCAGGCGGTTTTCGAAGTCGATGTTGGAAGGTTGCGCCGTGGCGCGTTTGCCGAAGCTGGAACCGCGATGGTTGGCGTGGCCTTCCAGGTCCAGGGCGTTGTTCAACTGGCCGAGCACTTCGGTCTTGCCGGTACCGGTCATGCCGCCCAACAGTACGAAGTCGCATTGCGCGGTGGCGCTTTCAACCGTGTCGAGCAGGAAAGTCCGCATGGCCTTGTAGCCACCGCCCACTCGCGGATAGTCGATACCCGCCTCGGTTTTCAACCATTGCTGGGCAATCTGCGAACGCATCCCGCCGCGAAAGCAGTACAGCAGACCATCCGGATTGGCCTGGGCAAAACGCGCCCAGTGTTCGATACGTTCGGCCTTGATCGCCCCGGACACCAGTTCGTGCCCGAGAACAATGGCTGCCTGCTGGCCTTGCTGCTTGTAACAGGTGCCCACCCGTTCGCGCTCGTCGTCGGTCATCAACGGCAGGTTGACCACCCCGGGAAACGCGCCCTTGATGAACTCGATCGGCGCGCGGGTATCCATCATCGGCCGGTCGTTGAGAAAGATGTCGCGGTAATCGGTGATGTCGATGGGCATCAGAACACCTCTACCGCGTTGGTCTGTCGCTCAACCAGTTCGCCGATCGGCTCAAGGTTCAGGCCCAGCTCCGCCGCCACGGCGAGGAATTCGGCATTGCCTTCGGGGGTGACCGCCACCAGCAGCCCGCCGCTGGTTTGCGGGTCGCACAGCACGCGCTTGTGCAGTTCGTTCAGGCGCCCCAGCTTGCTGGCGTAGCTGTCGAAATTGCGCAAGGTGCCGCCGGGGACGCAGCCCTGTTCCAGGTAGTACTCAACCCCGGGCAGGCGTGGGACTTTTTCGTATTCGATGCGGGCAGTTAATTGGCTGCCGTCGGCCATTTCCACCAGGTGGCCCAACAGGCCGAAACCGGTGACGTCGGTCATGGCCGTGACACCGGCCAGCTTGCCAAAACGGCTGCCGGGTTTGTTGAGGGTGCACATCCAGTCACGGGCCAGGCCCACGTCGGCCTCGCGCAGCTTGCCCTTCTTCTCGGCCGTGGTGAGGATGCCGATGCCCAGGGGTTTGGTCAGGTACAGTTGGCAACCGGCGGTGGCGGTGTCGTTGCGCTTCATGTGGCGCTTTTCCACCAGCCCGGTGACGGCTAGGCCGAAGATCGGCTCCGGGGCGTCGATGGAGTGGCCGCCGGCCAGGGGAATCCCGGCAGCGTCACACACGGAACGGCCGCCGCGAATCACTTCCCGGGCAATCTCCGGAGCCAGCACGTTGACCGGCCAGCCGAGAATCGCGATGGCCATCAACGGATCGCCGCCCATCGCATAGATATCGCTGATGGCATTGGTGGCGGCAATGCGGCCGAAGTCGAAGGGGTCATCGACGATCGGCATGAAAAAGTCGGTGGTGGACACCACGCCGCGCTCCTCGTCGATGGCGTACACCGCCGCGTCATCGCGCGAAGCGTTGCCTACCCAGAGCTTGGGGTCGAGGTTCTGTGCGCCACTGCCGGCGAGGATCACTTCCAGTACCTGAGGTGAGATCTTGCAACCGCAACCAGCACCGTGGCTGTATTGGGTCAGGCGAATCGGCTCGTTCATGGGTATCCCTCAAGGCGTCAAGTGGGCGGATTCTAGCAGACAGCAAAAGGCCGACTGCATGCAGTCGGCCCTTATGTTCAGCCCTTAGTGTTTGGCAGCAAGCCGTTTATGCCGGTTGCGTCGCATCATGTTCAGGCATTCGATAGCCGCCGAGAACGCCATGGCCGCATACACATAGCCTTTTGGCACATGGGCGCCGAAACCTTCGGCGATCAGCGTCATACCGATCATGATGAGGAAGCCCAGGGCCAACATCACGATGGTCGGGTTGTCGTTGATGAACTTGGCCAGCGGCTCGGCCGCCACCAGCATCACGATCACCGAGACCACCACGGCAATGATCATGATCGGCAAGTGCTCGGTCATGCCCACGGCGGTGATGATGCTGTCGATGGAAAACACCATGTCCAGCAGCAGGATCTGGCCAATCGCCGAGGCGAAGCCCAGGGTCACGCTCGGCGCGCCGGTGTCCACATGCTCCTTCTCGGGGTCCATGCTGTGATGGATCTCGGTGGTGGCCTTCCACACCAGGAACAGGCCACCGGCGATCAGGATCATGTCTTTCCAGGAGAACGACTGCCCCAGGATGTCGATGACCGGCTCGGTCAGCTGCACGATAAAGGCGATGGTGCTCAACAGGCCCAGACGCAGGATCAATGCCATGCTGATGCCGATGCGGCGGGCCTTGGCCCGGTGCTTCACCGGCAACTTGTTGGTGAGAATCGAGATAAAGATCAGGTTATCGATCCCCAGCACGATCTCCATGACGATCAGGGTGGCCAGTGCGATCCACGCGGTCGGGCTGGCGGCCAGTTGTAAAAGGTATTCCATAGGTCATTCCTGGTGTTGTGTGCGGGTATCAGGTTTCTTGGGAGGTGGACTCAGGCTTGCTGTCTTCCTGTTCCGGCTTGTCCGGCTTGCCTTGCGGCGGTGCGATCAAGCCCTTGGTCGCGTCACTCAACGCCTGCTCGGCGGCCTGGTGGGTGTCGTCAATCACTTGCTTGGCCGACTCAGTGGCCTTGCCCAGCAGTTGTTGCGCGCTTTTTTCCGCTTGGTCACAGCCACTGAGCATGACTAATGAAAGCCCAAGTAACGCCGTTGCGCCCAGGGAATTGAGTTTCATGATGCGTTCCTCGTTAGAACCGTCGGGTCCAAGTAGTGGCCCCTCGATAGCGACGCATTCTATGCAGGGGAACACTTCAGGAAAATTCGTATTTTTTTCGTTTATACTTCGGTTTTCACGAAGTATTGGTCGCCATGCTCAATTACCGACAACTGCACTACTTCTGGGTCGTCGCCAAGACCGGCAGCATCGTGCGCGCCTGCGAGCAACTGAACCTCACGCCGCAGACCATCAGCGGGCAGATCAGCCTGCTGGAACAGACCTTTGGCGTGGCATTGTTCCAGAAGGTCGGGCGCCAGCTGGAGCTGACCGAAGCCGGGCGCCAGGCGCTGCCCTATGCCGAGCAGATGTTCCAGCTGGGCAATGAGCTTGAAGCGATGTTGCGCACCCAGCCCAATGAGCAGCAGATCCTGTTCCGGGTTGGCGTCGCGGATGTGGTGCCCAAGTCCATCGTCTATCGGCTGATTGCGCCAACCATGGAGTTGAGCGAGCCGATCCGCATCACCTGCCGTGAAGACAAACTCGAACGCTTGCTGGCGGACCTGGCGATCCAGCGCCTGGACCTGGTGATCTCCGACAGCCCGATGCCGCCGCACCTGGACATCAAGGGCTACAGCCAGAAGCTGGGGGAATGCGGCATCAGTTTCTTCGCAACCCAGGCATTGGCTGACCAGCATCGCGGCGATTTCCCACAATGCCTGCAGGGTGCGCCGCTGTTGATTCCGGGGGCGGAGACGGTGGTGCGCAGCCGTTTGCTGCGCTGGTTTGCCGAGCAGCAGATCCAGCCTCGGATTGTCGGGGAATTTGACGACAGCGCGTTGATGCAGGCCTTTGGCCAATCCGGCAGCGGGATTTTCATCGCGCCGAGCGTGATTGCCGACGAGGTGGAACGCCAGTATGGCGTGGCGCTGATCGGCCAGACGGATGCGGTGACCGAATCGTTTTATGCAATCTCGGTGGAGCGCAAGGTCAAGCACCCCGGCATCGTGGCGATTACCGAAGGTGCCAGACGGGAGCTGTTCACTTCCCTGCCCTGAAGGCTCAGGCGCAGACGGCGCGAGTCTTGGCAGTCATCAGCCACAGCGCCAGCAGGATCGACAACAGGATAAAGCCCGCCGCGGCAAACCCGAGGCTGCCCAGGCCCAGGGTGTCGATCACGTGCCCGCCCACCAGCGCCCCCAGGCCAATCCCCAGGTTGGCCCCGGCAATGTTCAACGAGGCGGCAAACGCCGGCGCATGGGGTGCGGCCTTCATCAGTCGCACATGGCTGACCAGAAACAATGCTGCCTGGGTCACGCCCCATACCGCCATCGCCGCCGCCAACCCGATCGTGGAATGGATGGCGGGCACCAGCGCCACCATCCCGGCGATCATGAAACCGCAGAACACCATCGACGCAATCAGCGGATGACGGTCGACCATGCGCCCGCCCAAAGAGTTGCCGATCAGGCCGACCGCGCCAAAGCCCATGAGGCACCAGCCCACTACCGTACCGTCAAAACCCGCCAGGCGTTCGAGAATGTCTGCCAGGTAGGTGTAGGCGGTGAACATCCCGCTGAACACCAGGATCGACAGCAGGATATGGCCCTGCATCAGCGGGCTGCGCAAGATCTTGAACTGCGAGCGCAGGCTGACCTGGTCGTTCTTTGCCCGGGTCTTCGGCAGGTAGATAAACAGCAGCAGGGCCTTGGCGAACGCCACCACCGCAAGAATGCCAAAGGCGGTGCGCCAGCCGAACATATCGGAAATCAGCGTGCCCACCGGGATCCCGAAGACCGTGGCACACACGATGCCGAAGCCGATTTTTTCAATCGCGCGGCCGGCGAAGTCCGGCCCGACAATGTCCACCGCTGTTTCGCTGGCCAGGGCCCAGAACACCGGCAGCCCCAGTGCCGGGATCAACCGGGCCAGGGACATAACCCAGATATTCGAGGCCATCGCCGCCAGTGTGTTGGCCAGGCCGAACATGATCAGGATCGTGATAAACAGCCGCTTGCGCTCGAACCGGGCGAAATATGCGGTGAGGAACGGGCCAAACGCCGCCACGGTGAAGGCGAACAACGTCACCAGCAACCCGGCCTGGGACACGCTTACATCGAGGTCCCGGGCGATGGAAGGCAACAGGCCGACGATGATGAACTCTGTGGTCAGCACGGTAAAACCGGCTGCCGACAACAGCAGGATCGGAAACAACATCAAAAACTCCAGAAAACAGCGACATCAACGACAGCCCGGAGGGCCCGCTGATAGAGAAGAAATAAGAGGATGGGCAATGTTAACAGAATGTGTCCCATCGTGGTGACGGAACGCCGCACCCGGATTAGACGTTTCCTACAGATGTTAGACTTCGCCCCTGCCAGATTCATGCTGCCTAGCTGCATCTATTAAAAAAACCAGAGACAACCTTTTTATGACTGCTGCCCCTTCCCTCTTTCAACGCCTGATGTCTATCAGCCTGGTCACCCAAATTGTCATCGGCCTGATCGCCGGTATCCTGTTGGCCCTGCTGTTGCCCGACGTCGCACAAGCCACCGGGTTTATTGGCAAGGTCTTTGTCTCGGCGCTCAAGGCCGTCGCGCCCATCCTGGTATTTGTGCTGGTGATGGCCTCGATTGCCAGCCACAAGCACGGCCAGGAAACCCATATCCGCCCGATCCTGTTCCTGTACCTGCTGGGCACGTTCGCTGCCGCCGTGGTCGCGGTGATCGCCAGCACGCTGTTCCCCTCCTCGCTGGTGCTGGCCACCCACGATGTGGCCGTCAGCCCTCCCGGCGGTATCGGTGATGTGTTGCAAAGCCTGTTGCTGAGCGTGGTGGACAACCCGGTCAACGCGCTGATGAACGCCAATTTCATCGGTATCCTGGCGTGGGCCATCGGCATGGGCATCGCCATTCGCCATGCCAGCGACACCACCCGCACCGTGCTGGGGGACCTGTCCAACGGCGTCACGCTGATCGTGCGCATGGTGATCCGCTTCGCGCCCCTGGGGATTTTCGGCCTGGTGGCCTCGACCCTCGCCACGTCCGGCTTCGGCGCCCTGCTGGGCTACGCACACCTGCTGCTGGTGTTGATCGGCTGCATGCTGTTCGTCGCGCTGGTGATCAACCCGGCCATCGTGTTCTGGAAGCTGCGCCGCAACCCTTACCCGCTGGTGCTGATGTGCCTGCGGGAAAGCGGGATCACCGCGTTTTTCACCCGCAGTTCGGCGGCCAACATTCCGGTCAACCTGGCGTTGAGCAAGCGCCTGGACCTGCATGAAGACACGTACTCGGTGTCGATCCCGCTGGGCGCCACCATCAATATGGCCGGCGCTGCCATCACCATCACCGTGCTGACCCTGGCCGCCGTGCACACCCTGGGCATTGCCGTGGACATCCCCACCGCCGTGCTGCTCAGCGTGGTCGCGGCGGTGTGTGCCTGCGGCGCGTCGGGGGTTGCCGGGGGCTCGCTGCTGTTGATCCCGCTGGCGTGCAGCCTGTTCGGCATTCCCAGCGAAATCGCCATGCAGGTGGTGGCCGTGGGCTTCATCATCGGTGTGTTGCAGGACTCGGCGGAGACCGCACTGAACTCGTCCACCGACGTGTTGTTCACCGCTGCCGCGTGCCTGGGCAAGGAAGAACAAGCCGCGTAGACCTTGCGCGCACAAAAAAAGCCCGGGGCAGTTCGTGAATGAACCGCCCCGGGCTTTTTATTACAAGGCTTAGAACGCGCCCATGTAGTCGCGCTTGCCCACTTCCACGCCGTTGTGACGCAGCAAGGCGTAAGCGGTGGTGACGTGGAAGAAGAACTGCGGCAGGCCGTAGCTCAGCAGGTACGACTGGCCGCTGAAGCGCTTCTCTTTCGGGGTGCCAGGGCGAGTGATGATCTCGATGCCTTCTTTACCGTCGACCTGGGCCGGGGTGATGGTGTCGATAAACGCCAGGACCTTGGCGATCAGCGCTTGCAGGTCGGCGAAGGTGACTTCTGTATCGTCGTATTTCGGAACTTCGATTTCAGCCAGGCGGGCAGAAACGCCTTTGGCGAAGTCGACGGCGATCTGCACCTGGCGCACCAGCGGGAACATGTCCGGGTACAGGCGTGCCTGCAGGAAGGCGTTCGGGTCGATGTTCTTGGCGGTGGCGTGGGCCTCGGCCTTGTTCAGCACATCGCTCAGGGCGTTGAGCATTTGCTTGAAGACCGGGAGGGAAGCGGCGTACAGGGAAATAGTCATGACAGTCTCGACAGTTGTGGCAGGGTTTGAAACAGCCGCGATTATAGACATGCCGGCCACCGGCGCCGCTTGTCTTTTATTTTTTCAGGATTAGGCTAGTGAGCTCACTGCATTAGGGAAAGCGCGATGACCACCGAGCACGACACCACTTCCGAAGAGCCGCGCCTGAACAGCACGGAAATCCGCATCCTTGGCTGCCTGATCGAAAAACAGGCCACCAGCCCCGAAACCTACCCGTTGACCCTCAACGCGCTGGTGATCGCCTGTAACCAGAAAACCAGCCGCGAACCGGTGATGAACCTCAGCCAGGGCCAGGTTGGCCAGAGCCTGCGGGCCCTAGAAGGCCGCGGGTTTACCCGGCTGGTGATGGGCAGCCGCGCCGACCGCTGGGAGCATCGGGTGGACAAGGCGCTGGAGCTGGTGCCGGCCCAGGTGATTCTCAGCGGGTTGCTGTTCCTGCGGGGGCCGCAGACGGTCAACGAACTGCTGACCCGCAGCGGGCGCATGCATGACTTTGAAGACGCCGAGCAGGTGGTGCATCAACTGGAACGCCTGATTGCCCGTGGGCTGGCGTTGTTGGTGCCGCGTCAGTCGGGGCAGCGGGAAGATCGGTACATGCACGCCCTGGGCGACCCGGCGGACATTGAAGCGATCCTGGCGGCGCGTGGGAATCCGGTGGAGCGTGGTGCGGGAAGTGGGGTTTCCCTGGAGCGTATCGAAGAGCTGGAAGCGCGGATTGCGGCGCTGGAAGAGCGCCTTTCGCGGCTCGAATAATGTTTGTGGTGAGTGGGCTTCTGTGGTGATGGAGCTTTTGTGGCGAGGGAGCTTGCTGTGGCGAGGGAGCTTGCTCCCGCTGGAGTGCGTAGCGCTCCCATTTTCTTGGGGCTGCTGCGCAACCCAGCGGGAGCAAGCTCCCTCGCCACAAATGTCAGCGGTGATGCTCAGCTTCGGGCAAACGCCACCGCCGCCTGAAACTGCTCATCCGTCGGCCGTACGCCGGTGTACAGCACAAACTGCTCCAAGGCCTGGATGGCGATCACTTCCAAACCGGTGATCACGTGTTTGCCCTGAGCGCGGCCCCGCAGGATCAGTGGCGTTTCCGAGGGAATCGCCACCACATCGAACACCGTTTCGGCCGCATCAATCGCGTCGGCCTCAAATGCCAACTGGTCAGCTTCCGCCCCGCCCGTCATGCCGACCGGCGTGACGTTGATCAGCATCTGCGGACGTAAAGCCCCCAACTCCGCCTGCCATTCATAACCCAGGCTCCGGGCCAATGCCGGGCCCGCCACTTCATTACGCGCCACAATCACGCCCTTGGCGTAACCACCATTGCGCAATGCGCTGGCCACGGCCTTGGCCATGCCGCCACTGCCGCGCAAGGCAAAGGTCGAGTCCTTGGGCACTGCATGCTTCTTCAGCAGTTGCTCAATAGCGATGTAATCGGTGTTGTAAGCCTTCAGATGGCCGTTGGTGTTGACGATGGTGTTGATCGACGCAATGGCCTGCGCTGAAGCATCCAGCTCGTCCACCAAGGCAATGCAGGCCTCCTTGAACGGCATCGACACGCCACACCCACGAATGCCCAACGCACGTATGCCACCCACGGCGCCCGGCAAGTCCTGGCTGCTGAAGGCCTTGTAATAGAAATTCAGCCCCAACTGTTCGTACAGATGGTTATGAAAGCGCAGGCCAAAGTTCCCGGGGCGCGCCGACAGTGACATGCACAGTTGGGTGTCCTTGTTGGGGTTCATCTGCATCGGTAACTCCTTGAAGCCATTCCAGAGGCGGTTTCGGATAGACGGAATACCCGCGCCGGCGGGTTGTCATGGATCATACGCACTGTGCCCGGCCACTTGTGTAAGCCAACCGATACAGACCTTACACAACCTTTACCTATCGGCTGTGCTGTTTTTTAGAAATACGCTGTCTTAAAAGTATCCCCGCGACAATCCTTGAGTCGATTGATTGCAGACCATGAGCGCAGGGGCTAACCGAGGAATGACCATGATTCGTAAACTCCCCAAGATCGCCTTGCTGATCGGCGCACTCGCTATGGCAGGACAGGCCTCCGCCCACGGTGGTGGTTGGGGTGCTCCGCTCGCACTGGGAGCCGTTGTTGGTGCAGTGGTAGGCGGCTCGATCGTCGCCAGTCAATCGCGGCCGGTCTACGTGCAACAACCGGTGTATGTCCAGCCGCAGCCGGTGTATGCCGCTCCGCCGCCGGTCTACTACGCACCGCCACCGCCTGTGTATGTGCAACAACAGGTTTATTATCGCCCGGCGCCGGTCTACTACGGCCCACCGCGCGGCTACTACGGCCCTCCACACGGCTATTACGGTCGCGGCTGGTAAGCCTCAACTGATACACCTGAACAGGCTCCGCCCTAAAAGCGGGGCCTTTTTTTGGCCTGCAGGTCTGAATAAATCTCGCCAAGGTCGTTATAAGGACAATGGCTGTGGCCAAATCCCACATCATTGATCTCAATAGGCGCTTGCCCGAACGGGGCCTGCGCTGTCATGTTTGTGTCTCAAAAGGCTTCCACTATCAACACTGTCCGACCAATAACAACAAGGACGATTGCCCATGCCCACGCAAAACCCACATCGCACCGCCGGCCTCTGCACCTCGAGCAAGGTCTATAGCGTACTGACGGAGCTCAAGGCCCTGGAAGGCCATCGCAACGCCAAGTTCCTGTCCTTGCTGACGGAAAACCTGGTGCGCAAGGGCCTGCTCAGTGAACAGGAAGTGGTGCATATGCTCGACCAGGTGGTCGACTGACTGAGGGTCGCTCGATAACAGTGATGTCGACTATCGAGCAGGTTGATTTTCCCTGAAGGCCCACGCACCGTAATGTCACCTCCATAGCGTATCGGAGGTCATCATGCCCACTATTCAAATCATGTCTGTCATCGGCAGTGCCGTTCCCGCCTCTCTCCGGGAGCTGGGTCTACTCGCCTGCTGGTACCTGGTACGCGATGGCGAAGCCATCAGCGGCCCACTCACTTCACTACCGGCCGCCCAGGCCCTGTCGGTCAAAATGGCGCATTGCTTTCATGCCTAAGGCAGTTGCACCCGCGGTTTGGTTTCCACAAACAGCGCCCAGCTGGACATGAACAACGCAGCAATCAGTGGCCCGATGACAAAGCCGTTCAAGCCAAAGATCGACAGGCCGCCCAAGGTTGAGATAAGGATCAGGTAATCCGGCATGCGGGTGTCCTTGCCCACCAGGATGGGCCTTAGCACATTGTCCACCAGCCCGATCACAAATACCCCGAACAACCCGAGCACCACGCCCTGCCAGATCGACCCGCTCAGCAGGAAGTACGCCGCCACCGGCCCCCACACGATCCCCGCGCCCACCGCCGGCAGCAGCGACAGAAACGCCATCAACACCGCCCAGAGCAACGCGCTGGGAATGTCCAGGAACCAGAAGATCAAACCACCCAACGCGCCTTGCGTGACCGCTACCAGCACGTTGCCTTTCACCGTGGCACGCACCACCCGGTTGAACTTCAATTGCAGGCGACGCTTCTGCGGTTCGGCCAGCGGCACCGCGGTGCGCACCTTGCGCACCAGCTCGGGGCCATCGCGCAGCAGGAAGTACAGCAAGTACAGCATGATGAAAAAACTCACCAGGAAATCAAACGTGCCCTGGCCGAAGCTGAACGCCTGGGTCGCAAAAAACTGGCTGCCCTGCATCGCACTCTTGACGATCTTCTCCCGCAGGCCTTCCAGGTTGCCCATGCCGAAGCGGTCCAGCAGATGCTGGAAATACGGTGGCAGGAAGTTCTTGAACTGCTCGATATACCCGGCAACGTCGAGCTTGCCGCTCTCGACGTTCTTGTAAAGCGTCGCGCCCTCCTGCACCAGCAAGGCACTGGTGATGATCACCGGCAGAATCGCGATTATCAGGCACACCGTCAGGGTTGCCAGGGATGTGAGATTGCGGTTCCAGCCAAAACGTTGCTGGAAGCGCCGTTGCATCGGCGCAAAGATGATCCCCAGGATCACCGCCCAGAACACCGCGCCGTAGAACGGCAGCAAAATCCAGATAAACGCGATGGTCACCAGGGCGAGCAGTAACAGCAGGGTTTTGAATTGCAGGTTGGTTTGGTTCATGTTCGGTCCATGTCTAAAACACCAGGCGCTCATGTGCGCCTTGATGTTTAGTCCACTGCAAATCCCGCGAGTGCCCTACTTATTAGACCTGGATCAATAAACTGCGCACCCGGCCCGGCTACCCTGCCGCCCTTTTGCGACCCGAACCCATGCCTCCCGTTATCGCCCCCGAACTGCTCGCCCCCGCCGGCACCCTGAAAAACATGCGTTATGCCTTTGCCTACGGTGCCGATGCCGTCTACGCCGGGCAACCGCGCTACAGCCTGCGGGTGCGCAATAACGAGTTCGACCACGCCAACCTCGCCCTCGGCATCCAGGAAGCCCAGGCCCAGGGCAAGCGGTTCTATGTGGTGGTCAACATAGCGCCTCACAACGCCAAGCTGAAAACCTTCCTCAAGGACCTTGCCCCGGTGATCGCCATGGGCCCGGATGCGCTGATCATGTCCGACCCGGGCCTGATCATGCTGGTGCGCCGGCACTTCCCGCACATGCCGATCCACCTGTCGGTGCAGGCCAATACGGTGAACTGGGCCAGCGTCGAATTCTGGCAGGCGCAGGGCATCTGCCGGATCATCCTGTCGCGGGAGTTGTCGCTGGAGGAAATCGACGAGATTCGCCAGCAAGTCCCCGCCATGGAGCTGGAAGTGTTTGTGCACGGTGCGCTGTGCATGGCCTATTCCGGGCGCTGCCTGCTGTCGGGCTACATGAACAAGCGGGATGCCAACCAGGGCACCTGCACCAACGCCTGCCGCTGGAAATACCAGGCGACGCCTGCGGTGGAAAACGCCGCCGGCGACATCGTGCAGCACTATGCGCCCGAGCCGACCCTGGGCCTCGGTGCGCCCACCGACCAGGTGTTCCTGCTGCAGGAGGCCAATCGCCCCGACGAACAGATGCCCGCCTTCGAAGATGAACACGGCACCTACATCATGAACGCCAAGGACCTGCGGGCGGTGCAGCACGTCGAGCGGCTGACGCGCATGGGCGTGCACTCGTTGAAGATCGAAGGCCGCACCAAATCCCACTTTTACTGCGCCCGCACCACCCAGGTATATCGCCAGGCGATTGATGACGCGGTGGCCGGGCGCGACTTTGACCGGGGCTTGATGACCAACCTCGAATCCCTGGCCCAGCGCGGCTACACCGAGGGTTTCCTGCGCCGGCACGTGCACGATGAGTATCAGAACTATCAGAACGGCAGCTCGGTGTCCGAACGCCAGCAGTTCGTCGGCGAACTGACCGGTGAACGGCGCGGGGAGCTGGCCGAGGTCAAGGTCAAGAACCGTTTTGCCGTGGGCAATCATCTGGAACTGATGACCCCGGCGGGGAATTTCCACTTTGACCTGGGCTCATTGCACAA
This sequence comes from Pseudomonas sp. GP01-A4, assembly GCF_058780865.1. NCBI lineage: Bacteria > Pseudomonadati > Pseudomonadota > Gammaproteobacteria > Pseudomonadales > Pseudomonadaceae > Pseudomonas > Pseudomonas sp. GP01-A4. The sequence continues at coordinate 11,474 of NZ_JBYSWF010000032.1, read as the reverse complement.
CGCCAAGGGCGAGGCCATCGCGGTGGCGCCGGGTGACGGGCATACGGTGTATTTGCCGATCCCGGCGGAGATGGACCTGCGTTTCGGCCTTTTGATGCGCGACGTTTAACTTCGCCAGACACCTCAATGAGTGTGAGACAGCTTGTTGTGGTGAGGGAGCTTGCTCCCTCACCACAGCAAGCTCCCCCACCACAAAAAGCAGGGCGTACGCGCACTAGGTTCATTTGCAAAGTAGAATTGGCGGTTCTGCGTACCGCCACCTTGTCTTGAGCGGTCACCCTCTTTTTTACGGAGATCGCCTTGCGTCTGTTTCATACCTCCGACTGGCACCTTGGGCAAAACCTGCACGGCCAGGAACGCGACTTCGAACACGCCTGCTTCCTCGACTGGCTGCTGGGCCAGTTGGGCCTGCATCGCCCTGACGTGCTGTTGATCGCCGGCGATATTTTCGACACGGTCAACCCGCCACTCAAGGCCCAGGAGCGGCTGTACGACTTCATCATCAGCGCCCATGAGCAAAACCCTGCACTGACCATCGTGATGATCGCCGGCAACCACGACTCCGGCTCGCGCATCGAACTGCCGGCGCCGTTGATGCGCCGCCTGCGCACCCACGCCCTGGGCCGGGTGCTGTGGCTGGATGACGGACAACTGGATGTCGAACGCCTGCTGATTCCATTGCCCGGTGCCGACGGTGAAATTGCCGGCTGGTGCCTGGCATTGCCGTTCCTGCGCCCGGCCGAAGTGACCGGCGCCCAACTGGGGGACGATTACCTGCGGGGCATCGGCCAGGTTCACGAGTGGCTGATTGCTGCCGCCAATGCCAAGCGCCAGCCGGGCCAGGCACTGGTTGCCATCAGCCATGCGCACATGGCCGGCGGCTCGGTGTCGGAAGACTCCGAGCGCAGCCTGATCATCGGCAATGCCGAAGCGCTGCCCGCCAGCCTGTTCGATGCCAGCGTCAGCTATGTGGCCCTCGGCCATTTGCATAAACCCCAGCGGGTGAATGGCGAGGAGCGGATTCGCTACTGCGGCTCACCGATTCCGCTGTCATTCTCGGAAATCGGCTACCAGCACCAGATCCTCGACGTGCAACTGGACGGCGAAATCCTGGTCAGCGTCGAATCCCGCCTGATCCCGCGCTCGGTCAACCTGCAACGCCTGGAAGCCGCGCCCCTGGCCGACATCCTCAAGCAACTGGCCGACCTGCCCGACATCGACCTGCTGGCCGAAACCCAGCGCCAACCGTGGCTGGAAGTGCGGGTGCGCCTCGACGAACCGCAACCCGACCTGCGCCAGCAGGTGGAAAACGCCCTGCAAGGCAAGGCCGTGCGCCTGGTGCGCATCGCCGCTGAATACGCAGGCGCGGGCAGCCGCGAAGACAGTCAGGAAGACCGCCTGATCGAACTTGATCAGCTCACACCCCAGGAATTGTTCAGCCGCGCCTGGCAGGAAAGCTACGGCAGTGAAGTGGACGAACAGACTCTGAAGGACTTCGCCGTGCTGCTCCAGGAAGTGCAACAGGAGGGCGAACAGCCATGAAAATCCTCGCCATTCGCCTGAAAAACCTTGCCTCCCTGGCCGGGCCGTTTGAAATCGACTTTACCGCCGAGCCCCTGGCCAGCGCCGGGCTGTTCGCGATTACCGGGCCCACCGGCGCCGGTAAAAGTACCTTGCTCGATGCGCTGTGCCTGGCGCTGTTTGGCGCCGTGCCGCGCCTGGGCGATACCGGCCAGGCAAAAATGCCGGATGCCGACACCGATATTTCCATCGGAGACCCACGCACCCTGATTCGCCGGGGCACTGGCGGCGGTTATGCCGAAGTGGATTTTGTCGGCGTCAGTGGCCGTCGCTACCGCGCCCGCTGGGAAGCCAACCGCGCCCGGGACAAGGCCAGCGGCAAGCTGCAAGCCAGCCGGCAAAGCCTGATCGACCTGGACAGCGAGCAACTGCTGGCCAGCCAGAAAACCGAATACAAGACCCAGCTGGAATTGGCCCTGGGCCTGAACTTCGAGCAGTTCACCCGCGCCGTGTTGCTCGCGCAAAGTGAGTTCAGCGCGTTCCTCAAGGCCAACGACAATGAGCGCAGCGAACTGCTGGAAAAGCTCACCGACACCGCGCTCTACACCCAGCTCGGTCGCCGCGCCTTCGACAAGGCCAAGGACGCCCGGGACGCCCACAAACACCTGCAGGACCAGGCCACCGGCGTCACCCCGCTGGCCCCCGAGGCCCGCGCCGAACTCGACGAACAGCTGGCCGCCGCACAGCAACAGCTCAAGACCCAGCAGGCGCAACTCAAGCAACTCGAGTTGCAGCACACCTGGCTGAAGGAACTGCGGGAATGGCAGGAGCGCCAACAAGGCGCGGTCGAGCAACTGCAACAGGCCCAGCAACACTGGGAAAGCCAGGGCCCGCAGCGCCTGGACCTCAGCCGCCTGGAACAACTGGCGCCGCAACGTCACCACTTCGCCCGCCAGGCCGAACTGACCACGCAGTTGCAGCCCCTTGCCGCGCAGATCCAGCAGCACCTTGAGCAACAAACCGCGCTGCACACCCGCCAGACCCAACTGCAACAGCAACAGGCCGACGTGCAAGCCGCGCTCGCCCAGGCCCTCAAGCAGCAAGCCGACGCTGTGCCCTTGCTGCGCCAGGCCTTCGAGGAGCAAACCACCCTCGCCCACTTGACCCGCGAGCTGGCCAAACGCAGCGAAGAGAAACAGCTGGGCGAAGCTGCCTGTGTGGAAGGCCAGGCGACGTTGACCGGCTTGCTCGACAAGCAGAAAGTTGTCGCCGAGCGCCTGCACAGGCTGGCCGCAGAGCTTGAACGCAGCGCCGCCCTCGCGCCGTTGAGTGAGGCCTGGAGCGCCTACCGCGACCGCTTGCAACAGCTGATGCTGATCGGCAATCGCCTCAATAAAGGCCAGGCCGAACTGCCACAACTGGAAGAGCGCGCCACCCGTCTCGGTGAAAAATGGACCGAGCAACGCGAAGCCCTTGACCTGCTGTACCACGAAGCCGGCGCCGAACCCCATGCAGTGGCCGAACAGATCCAGTTGCTCGGCAGCCTGCTCCAGGACAACCGCAAGCAACATCGCGCGTTTGAGGACTTGGCGCGGCTGTGGGACAGCCATCAGCAACTCGACAGCCAGAGCCAGGCCCTGACGCAAAAGCAGACCCTCGCCCAGCAACAACGCGAACTGTTGAACCAGAGCGGCTTGCAGGCCAAGGCCGAGCTGGCCGTCGCCGAACAGACCCTGACCGTCACCAAGCAACTGCTGGAGCGCCAGCGCCTGGCCCGCAGTGCCAGCGTCGAAGAGTTGCGCGGCCAGCTGCAGGATGAGCAGCCGTGCCCGGTGTGCGGCAGTGTCGAGCACCCGTATCACCAGCCCGAAGCCATGCTGCAAAGCCTGACCCGCCACGACGAAAGCGAAGAAGCCAACGCGCAGCAAGCCGTGGATGTGCTCAAGGAAAAACTCACTGACCTGCGTGGCGAAGTGGGCGGCCTGATCGCCCAGCAAAAGGAATTCCTGCAACAACAGGAGCAACTCGCCAGCCAGTTGCAGGCCTTGCTGCCAAGCCTTGAAGCCCATCCGCTGTCGGCCTCGCTGTTCAACCAGGACGCGGCCAAGCGCGACGCCTGGCTCGCCCAGCAACTGAGCCAGCTCAGCCAGAGCCTCACCCAGGACGAGCAACGCCAGGGCGCCCTGCTCAACCTGCAACAGAACGCCGGGCGTTTGCAGCAACAACTGCAAGCCGCCCAGGACGCCAGCCAACAGGCGCGCCAGTTACTGATCGACCAGCAACGGGAACTGTCCAACGACCGCGAACGCCTGGACGAAGAACTCAACGCCTTCGCCAGCCTGCTCCCCACCGAGACCCTCGAAGGCCTGCGCAGCGAGCCGGCGGCGACCTTCATGTTGCTCGACCAGCAGGTCAGCCAGCGCCTGGAACAGCTCGACAACCAAAAGGAAGAATTGGCCGAGCAGCTGCAGCGCCAGCAAGCCATCGAGAAAGAGCAGGACCGCCAGCAACATCGCCAGCAGCAGCTGGAGACTTTGCACAAACAGCTCGCCGAACAGAGCGCCCTGCAACACGCCGCCAAGGAAAAACTCGCCGGCCTACTGGGCGAAAACTCCAGCGCCGAACACTGGCAACAGCAATTGGACCTGGCCGTCGACCAGGCGCGGCAACATGAGGCCGAGGCCAACCAACAGTTGCAGGACACCCGCAACCAGTTGATCCAACTGGCCGCCGACCTCAAATCGCTGCAAGAACGCCAACAGTCCCTGGAAACCGAACACGCGGCCCTCACTACGCGCCTGAGCGACTGGCGCGCGTTGCACCCGGAACTCGATGACGAAGGCCTGGCGCGCCTGGTGGCCTTCGATGAGCCGCAGGTGGCCGAGCTACGCCAGCAACTGCAACACAGCGAAAAAGCCATCGAGCAGGCCAAGGTGTTGCTGCAAGAGCGCGAACAGCGGCTCAAGGATCACCAGGCGCTGCACAACGGCAACCTCGACGCCGAGCAACTGGACAGCGCCCTGGCCGAACTCAATGCCGCGCTGATCATTGGCGAAAAACACTGCGCCGAACTGCGCGCCCAACAGGCCGACGACCAGCGCCGCCAGGATGCCAACCAGGCCTTGGCGGCCGAGATCGCCAAGGCCTACGAAGAATGGCAACGCTGGGCACGCCTGAATGCGCTGATCGGCTCGGCCACCGGCGATACCTTCCGCAAGATCGCCCAGGCCTACAACCTCGACCTGCTGGTGCACCACGCCAACGTCCAACTGCGCCAACTGGTGCGCCGCTACCGCCTCAAGCGCGGCGGCAGCATGCTCGGCCTGCTGGTACTCGACACGGAGATGGGCGACGAACTGCGTTCGGTGCACTCGTTGTCCGGCGGCGAGACGTTCCTGGTGTCGCTGGCGCTGGCCTTGGGCCTGGCGTCGATGGCGTCGAGCACGTTGAAGATCGAGTCGCTGTTTATCGACGAAGGCTTCGGCAGTCTCGACCCCGAGTCGCTGCAACTGGCGATGGACGCCCTCGACGGCTTGCAGGCCCAGGGCCGCAAGGTCGCGGTGATTTCCCATGTGCAGGAAATGCACGAGCGGATTCCGGTGCAGATTCAGGTCAAGCGCCAGGGCAATGGCTTGAGCACCCTGGAGGTCAAGTGAGCGACGCCGTGTTGTATTCGTTCCGCCGTTGCCCCTATGCGATGCGGGCGCGGATGGCCCTGCGGTATTCAGGGGTGGCGGTGCAGATCATCGAGGTCAGCCTCAAGGCCAAGCCGGCTGAGATGCTGACGTTGTCACCCAAAGGCACGGTGCCGGTGCTGAGCGTGGATGGCCGGGTGATCGATGAAAGCCTGGCGATCATGCGCTGGGCACTGGCACAGAACGATCCTGAGGGTTGGTTGCTTGGGGATGATCGGGCGACGCAGGCGCTGATTGAAGAGAATGATCAGGGCTTCAAACATCAATTGAATCGATACAAGTATGCCGAGCGCTATCCGGAGTATCCGATGGAGCATTATCGGGCCGAGGGTGAGGTATTTTTGATGAAGCTGGAGGGGTTGCTGGCGGAGCGGGAGTATTTGCTGGCCGGGCATTTGAGCCTGGCGGATGTGGCACTTGCACCGTTTGTGCGGCAGTTTGCCCATGTGGATCGGGAGTGGTTTGGCCAGGCGCCCTATCCGCGATTGCAGGGCTGGTTGCAACGCTTCCTGGAATCGCCGTTGTTCATCGCCGTGATGGCAAAAACCTGAGACTGTCGCAGGACAAAATGTGGGAGCGGGCTTGCTCGCGAAGGCGGTGTATCAGTCAGCCCATGTATAGACTGACCCGGCGCTTTCGCGAGCAAGCCCGCTCCCACATTTGATCTTCATCAGCTTCAAGATCAGTTCTGGATTTTGTGGTCCAGCGCTGCGTAGAAGTTGGCGCTTTGTTGCAGGTATTTCTGGGTGTAGGCGCTGGTGCTGGTTTTTTTGCTGCTGATTTCAACACTGGCGCTGGCTGGCAACGCTACGGTGGCGGAAACAGCGGAAGCGGCGATGATCGAGAAAAGATTGAAGTTCATGTCGGTAACCCTTGTGTTCGGTTGGCTTGGTGGCCTGTGTTGGCCTTGGAACCAAACTTACGCCCGAGGGGTTAGCCTTAGAAATTCATTGAAACACTAGCCGCTATTAATAGTATTAATACAACAAGTCAGGCCCCGCACTGCGGGGCCTGTGGCTTATTGCCGCACCAGGAACTTGAGGTCGCTGGGGGCATCAATCGCCAGTTTCTGCACGGTCTTGCCCAAAAGACCGGTCTTGGGATCGCGCTCGACGACCACAATCTCGTTGCTCTTCTGGTTGGCGATCAGCAGGAACTTGCCGCTGGGGTCCAGGGCGAACTCCCGGGGATGGTCACCTTCCACCGATCGGCGCTGGATCTCTTTGAGCTGCGCAGTGGCCGGGTCGATGGCAAACACCAGCATCTGGTTGGCGGTGCCACGGTTGCTCACGTAGAGGAACTTGCCGTCGCTTGAGGTGTGCAGTGCAGCACCGGCCTTGTCGGACACCGGCTGGCCATCCGCGAAGTTGACCAGTTGCTTCTGGGTCAGCTTGCCATCGTTGTAGTCGAACACCGCCACTTGCGCGCTCATCTCGGTGGTCAGCCACGCGTGCTTGCCGTCTGCGGTGAACAGCAGGTGCCGCGGGCCGCTGCCCGGTGGCAATTGCACAAACGCAGGGTCGGCCGGGGTCAGCGGCAGTTCATGGTTGGCCTTGGGGTCGTAGTGGTAGGCAAAGATCTTGTCCGCCCCCAGGTCCTGGACAAACACGTATTTGCCGTCCGGCGAAGACACCACCGAATGCACGTGGTTGGACGCCTGGCGCTCCGGGTTGACCCGGCTGGCCGGGTGCCCGCTCAACTGCACCGGCGGCGACAGCTTGCCTTCGGTGTCTAGCGGCAGCACCGCGAGGCTGCCGCCCGGATCTTCCAGCACCGAATAGTTGGCCACGAACAGGTAGCGCCCGTCACTGGCCAGGCTGGAATGGGTCGGCTCGTTGCCCAGGCTCTGCACCTGGTTGATCAGGGTCAGTTGATGGTTCTTCGGGTCGATGCTGTAGCTGCTGACGCGCCCCACCGGGTCTTTTTGGCCCGGGCCGTTTTCGTTGACCACAAACAGGTGCTTCTGGTCCTTGGACAGGGTCAGCCACGACGGGTTGGCCGCCTTGGCGGCGAGCACCGGCTGGCCGCTGAACTGCCCGGTACGGCTGTCGAACTGCAAACGGTAGATACCTTCGCTGGTGCCGGCGGTGTAGCTGCCAACGAGCAATTCATAGGTGTCCACCGGCGCGGCCTGGACCGACATTGCGCCTACGCTGCCGGCCATCAGCAGGGGCCAGAATTTACGCATCATCATCCGCTTCATCCTCGTCATTATTGTTGCCGGTGACGCCGCTCATGCAGACCAGGCGGTGTTCGCCCTTGTCATCGGTAAGTGTCCAGCTTTGCAGGGTTTGATCAAAGGTCGCCGCCTTGACTTGCTCCAGGGTGAAACTCCAGCGCTTCTCGACGCGACCGTCCATGCAGATGATCAATAACGTCTGGTCATCCAGGCTGAAATCGAAGCTGTGCAGGCCATCGATTTCGACCATCTGGCAGTCTTCAAAAGCGTCGGGCAAGGTAGCGGTGTCGGCAGTCATAACCATCAATCATCAAGAGGAAAGACCTCATGATAGGTCAAATCGTTGCATCGGCCTAAGCCCGCGCAATGCAAAACGCCGTGGCACAGGCCACGGCGTTTTGGCAAACAGCGTTGGATCAGTGGGCGAACAGCGAATTGCCCTTCTGCCCCGCCAGCTTCTCGGGCTTGATCAGGAAGCGTGCCAGCGCCGGCAGCAGCCACAGCGCGCCGAACATGTTCCACAGCAGCATGAAGGTCAGCATCAGCCCCATGTCGGCCTGGAACTTGATGGCCGAGAAGATCCAGGTGCATACGCCGATTGCCAGGCACAGGCCGGTGAACAGCACGGCTTTACCGGTGGACTTGAGCGTCTGGTAATAGGCTTCCTGCAACGGCAGGCCGGCCCGCAGGAAACTCTCCAGGCGGCTGTAGATGTAGATGCCGTAGTCCACGCCAATCCCCACCCCCAGCGCCACCACCGGCAAGGTCGCGACCTTGACACCGATGCCCATGAACGCCATCAGCGCGTTGCCCAGCACCGAGGTCAGCACCAGCGGCAGCACGATGCACAGGGTCGCCGCCCACGAGCGGAAGGTGATCATGCACATGGTGGCCACGCACAGGTACACCAGGATCAGGATGGTCAGCTCGGACTCCTTGATCACCTCGTTGGTGGCCGCCTCGATCCCGGCGTTACCGGCGGCGAGGATGAATTCCAGGCCGTCCTTGTTGTTCTCTTTCGCGAAGTCCTGCACTGCATGCACCGCGCGGTCGAGGGTTTCGGCCTTGTGGTCGTTGAGGAACACCAGCACCGGCGCCAGGGAGCAATTGTTGTTATACAGGCCATCGGCACGGGCAATGGAGTTGTTCAGCACGTCCGGGTTGCGCGACAGGGTTTCCCATTTCAGGTTGCCCTCGTTCATGCCCTTGATCATCTGCTTGGACACGGTCACCAGCGAGATGGCCGACTGCACGCCTTCGGTGTTCTGCATCTTCCACATCAACTGGTCGATGGGCGCCATGGCTTCATACCGCGAGCAGCCTTCGGGCGGGGTCTTGACCATCACCACCAGCACGTCGGAGCTGGTGGAGTAGTTGTTGATGATAAAGTTGTTGTCCTTGTTGTAGCGCGAGTCCGGGCGCAGCTCCGGTGCACCCTGGTCGAGGTCACCGATCTTCAGGTTCTGGCTGTACCAGAGGCCGCCACCGAAGGCGATCAGCGCCAGGGCTATCGACACCGGCGCGACCTTGGGGCTGGCGAACTTCGACAGCAGGCGCCAGAACGGGTGTTCGCGGTGCGCATCCTTCTTGCTCTTGGCGATGGCGCGTTTGCTGATGCCGACATAGGAGATCGCCACCGGCAGCAGGATCAGGTTGGTGAACACGATGACCGCCACACCCACCGAAGCACCGATTGCCAGCTCGCGGATCACGCCGATATCGATGATCAACAGGGTGATAAAACCGACCGCATCGGCGAGGATCGCGATCATGCCCGGCAGGAACAACTGGCGGAACGTACGCCGAGCGGCGGTCAGGGCGTTGTCGGCATCACTGGATTGCAGGGCGATGCCGTTGATCTTCTGCACGCCGTGGGAAATACCGATGGCGAAGATCAGGAACGGCACGAGCATCGAGTAGGGATCCAGCCCGAAACCCAGGGCATGCATCAGCCCGAGCTGCCAGATCACCGCCACCAGCGTGGTGCTCAACACCGCGACGGTACTGCGCAGGCAGTTGGTAAACCACAGCAGCAGCACCAGGGTGATGACGAAGGCGATACCGAAGAACATCACCACCATCACCAGGCCGTCGATCAGGTCGCCGACCTTCTTGGCAAAACCGACAATGTGGATCTTGACGTTGGGGTTCTGCGCTTCGAACTTGTCGCGGATCTTGTCTTCGAGCTCATGGGAGAACTTGCGGTAGTCCAGGGCCAGCAGCTTGCCCTGGTCCTGTGGGTCCGGATAGGACTCCAGCAGCGGAATGTCGACGATGCTCGACTTGAAGTCGTTGGCCACCAACCGCCCGACCTGCCCGGACTTCAGCACGTTGTTGCGCAACTGGTCGAGGCTTTCCGGCGAGCCGTTGTAGCTCTGCGGGATCACTTCACCGCCGGCAAAGCCTTCTTCGGTAACTTCGGTCCAGCGCACGCTGGGGCTCCACAGGGACTTGAGCCCGGAGCGGTCGACGCCGGAGATGTAGAACACCTCGTCGTTGATCTGGCGCAGGGTCTCCATGTACTCCTTCGTGAAGATGTCACCGTCCTTGGCCTCCACCGAAATGCGCACCGTGTTGCCCAGGTTCGCCAGGTCGTTGCGGTGCTCCATCATCCTCTCGATGAAGGGGTGCTGGAGGGGGATCATTTTTTCGAAGCTGGTGGACGGGCGAATCAACGTCGCCTGCCAGAACAGGAAAATACTCACCAGCAGGCAGATCGTGATGACTGCCGGGCGGTTATTGAAAATCAGGCGCTCGAGAAACGTGGCCTTGTCGTTATGATGACTGCTCATTGTGTCCCCGCCTTCTTATTGTTTTGTCGGCTCGGCGCCGGTTGGACTGGCCACGCGAACGCCGCCCTGCCCCGCCAGAATCAAGTTGCCGTTGCCCGCCGCGGTGACCGCCGACAGCGAAATGCGGTCCGGGCGATTGAATACGCTGAAGGTCAGGCCGTCGTCGTGGCTGACCACCACGCTGCCACCGTTGCCCACTACCACGATGGAACCGTCGTCCAGCAGGGTCGCCCCCGACAAACCGAATTCCAGCGCGCCACGAGTGGCGTTCAGCTCCACCGGCTCCCAGGTGCTGCCAAAATCCGTGGAGCGGAACAGGTTGCCACGCAGGCCGTAGGCCAACAGCGTCTGCGCCTGGGCGGTGCCGATCACGCCGAACAGCGAGCCCTCGTAGGGGCCTTCGAGTTTTTCCCAGGTTTGCCCCTCGTCATGGGAGCGGAACATGCTGCCCTGCTCACCGACGATAAACAGCCCGGCATCTTTCACCTGGGCGATGGCGTTGAGGTGGTATTGGTCTTCGTTGTCGAGGCGGTCGCTGACGTCGTTCCAGGTCTTGCCCCCGTCGGTGGTTTCGATCAGCGCACCGTAGGCACCCACGGCAAAGCCGTTGCTGGCGTCCTTGAACCAGACGTCGAGCAGCGGTGCTTCGCGCTTGAGGTCCTGGAATTGTTGGGTCCAGGTCACGCCGCCGTCGGTGGTGGCGAGGATCTGTGCGTCATGGCCCACCGCCCAACCGTGTTGGTCGTCGGCGAAAAATACGGCGGTCAGCAGTTGCCGGGTGGGGACTTTGGCTTGAGTCCAGGTGGCGCCCTGGTCGTCGGAATAGAGGATGTGCCCGCGATCACCGACCGCGACCAGGCGCTTGCCTGCGTGGACCACGTCGATCATCAGGCTTTTGGCGGCCTTGGGGGAGTCAATGGCGAACACCGCGGCGGCGGTGGTTTCTGTGGCGGCATGGGCCGGTGTCGACAACGCGACACCCCCCAGCAACGAGAGCGCTGTGGCCAGCAATGCGACCCTGCGCGTGGCCTTCGGGCGGAAAAACACCACACCCATGACAGGCTCACTCATAGACCTTTCTCCCATTTATTATTGTTAGGTCGTCTTGCCGTGGGGAGCCCTGAAACCTGCAATCTAGAGCGCCTTGGGCAAGCTGGGCCATCCTAGCGGGCTTTGGAATCGTCTGACAATCGGCGCTACGTTATGTTTTGTTAACTGGAGGGGGTTGGGCCGGTGCTGAATGTAGTGCTATCAGCGGCGGTGATCCGTGGTGGGGGGCTGTTGGGG
>NZ_JBYSWF010000031.1:0-75375 GCF_058780865.1 Pseudomonas sp. GP01-A4 | reverse complement strand
CAGCAAGCCCCTCCCCCCAACAAACTCGCTCCTACATGTTTCTGGCGCCATTTCTTGGTCGCCTCTAATCGGCGCTGATAACGGAACTTCGCAGCAAATTCCCCCTCTCAATCAACACTTCGCCATCCCGGCGGCCCTTGTTGTGACCGCTGCCCAACCCCGCGGCATGCCCAGAGAGAGTTGTGCCGATGGTCCACGAAAAGACCTTCACCGACACCCCCGTCCTCGAACAGCCACGACCGGCAGCCGCCGCTACGTTACTGGCCCTGATGCATGCTCAGGGCGAAGTGGAACGGCTGAGTGAACGCGAGCAACTGCTGAGTTCGCTGTTGGTCAGTGTGAATGCCGTGCTCTGGGCAATCGAGTGGGACACTCGCCGCGTGCTGTACGTCAGCCCGGCCTATGAGCGGGTTTTCGGACGTACGGCGGGCATGTTGTTGACCGACTATCGGGAATGGCGCAACAGCATCCACCCCGAAGACCTCGACTACGCCGAGCACAGCCTGGCCCAGGTGCTGCACAGCGGCGCCGTGGAAGACCGCGAGTACCGCATCATCACCGCCGACGGGCAGATCCGCTGGCTCAGCGACAAGTGTTACATCAACCAGCAGGCCGAGCCCGGCCAGCCGGTGATCGTGGTAGGCATAGCCGAAGACATCACTGAAAAGAAGCAGCTGGAGCTGGAGCTGCACCGCCTGGCCACCACCGATGTGCTGACCCGCAGCAGCAACCGCCGGCATTTCTTCGAGTGCGCCCACCACGAGTTTGAACGCGCCTGCCTGCAAGGCACGCCCCTGGCGTTCCTGTTGCTGGACATCGATGACTTCAAGGTGGTGAACGACACCTACGGCCACCTGGAAGGCGATCAGGTGTTGCAGCGTATCGCCGAGAGCGGTCGGGGAGTTCTGCGCCGTGGCGACCTGTTCGGGCGCATTGGCGGCGAAGAGTTCGCCGCCATACTGCCCGGTTGTGCCCCGGAGATGGCAATGCAGGTGGCCGAACGCCTGGGGCACGAGATTGCGCAGCTGAGTTTCAGCCACGACGGTGAGAGCTTCGCGATCACCGTCAGCCAGGGCCTGGCCAGCCTGACCGCCGAGGACGCCAATGTGGACAGCCTGTTTGCCCGCGCTGACGCGGCCATGTACGAGGCCAAGCGCCAGGGCAAAAACCGCGTGCTCCCCGGCTGACGCCACACGATGACCTGTGGGAGCCGGGCTTGCCCGCGATGCAGGCACCTCGGCGTGTTGGTTGTACCGGGATGATGCTATCGCAGGCAAGCCAGCTCCCACACTGGCACGCATCGCCTGCTAGGTTTTGCGCATACGCGTCAATTCCGGCAAACCCACCTTGAGCAAGCGTGCCGTCTTGCCTTTCGCCAATGCCTCGACGCCTTCATGCTCGGTCAGCCGCGCCAGTTGCGCCGCCAGGTTCATCACCAGCGCTTCGCGGGAATACACCCCGCCCTCCAGCGAATAAATCGCCGCGATCAACTGGCGCAACTCCAGCGGCAGGCGCCAGCGTGTGCGCAGTGCCGAACCATAGGCCGCGCCGAAGGTGTAGAGGGACTCGCCAATCGCTTCATCATCCAGTTCGCCACCGCCCAGCAGCCAGTCTTGCAGGCACCGCAGCAAGGCCAGGTCGCCAAGGCGATGGAGGATCCCGGCGCTGTAGCAGCGCTCGTGATCCAGGTCGAGCATGCGCGCCAGGCTGCGGGCGTAGTCGGCGGTACGCTGGGACAGCTGCCAATGACGCTCGGCGTAATCCACAAGGCTCGGGTCGCTCAGTACCACGTTGTGCTTGAGGGCGAGCCCCAGGATCAGGTTCATGCTCTGCCCCGCCGCCAGCTTGTGCAGGGCCATGCCCAGGGTCTGTACCGGCGAACCGTGATGGCCGGCGCTGTTGGCGGCGGCGATCAACACGGCAGTAATCTGAGGGTCCATGCGCACCTGCTCTTCCAGGCGCTTGAGGTCCAGGCCCTCCGGCTCCAGGCTATGTTGCACCGCAGCCTGCACGTCGACCCGCAGCGGCGCGCCGTCGGAGGCTTCCCGGCGGCGCTCCAGAAACACCGGCAAGGTCATGCCCGGCGCCAGGGCCGGGACTTCGCAATACACCGTCTCACCTTCGTTCAGCAGCAAGTCCTGCAGGCGCTGGGTCAGGCTTTCCATGTTCAGGGGTTTGGTCAGGTACGCGGTCGGTGCCAGGGGCAAGGCTTCGCGCACACTGGCGCTGTCGTTGCGGGTACTCAGCAGGATAAACGGCAACAGCGGCGTACGCCGTTGCAGGCGCACGCTGCGCAGCAGGCTCAGGCCATCGACGCCGGGCAGCTCCCAATCGGCAATGATCAGGTCATAGGGTTTGTCACGCAGCAACTCGGTGGCCCGCTGGCCATCGGCACACACATCCAGCCGTGCGTCACAGCGCACATTCAGCAACACCTGCTTGAGCAGATCTCGGGACCAAGGGTCGGCCTCGGCAATCAACACACGGGGTACAGCCGGTAAATCAACAGCAGTCATCCAGCACGCTCCATCGGCAATACCAGCACCTTAGACAAAGGAGCCGCCTGCGTACAATGAACAACGGCTGAATACCGTTCATCGGGCACAAAAAAACCCGCCTAAGCGGGTTTTTTGTCGATCAGGTCAACTTTTGATCACAGCTCGGAGAAGCACTCTTCGATGATCGCCAGGCCTTTGTCCAACTGCTCGTCCGGCGAAGTCAGCGGAACCAGCACGCGCAATACGTTGCCGTAGGTGCCGCAGGACAGCAGGATCAAGCCCTTGTCACGCGCCTTGGCCACCACGGAAGCGACAGCAGCGGCGTTCGGCTTGTGGCTGTCGCCATTTTCGAACAACTCGACCGCAATCATCGCGCCCAGGGCACGCACTTCGCCGATCACCGGGTACTTGGCCTGGATAGCTTTCAGACCGGTCACCAGGCGCTCGCCCACAGCCTTGCAGCGGTCCAGCAGGTGCTCTTCTTCGAACACTTCCATCACGGCCAGGGCCGCGGCGCAAGCGATCGGGCTGCCAGCGTAGGTGCCGCCCAGGCCACCTGGCGCAATGGCGTCCATGTATTCAGCCTTGCCGCATACACCGGCCAGCGGGAAGCCGCCTGCGATGGATTTGGCGAAGGTGGTCAGGTCGGCGGCAACGCCCATCTGTTCCATGGCGAAGAAAGTACCGGTACGGCCGGCACCGGTTTGCACTTCGTCGGCGATCAGCAGGATGCCGTGCTTGTCGCACAGTTCGCGCAGGCGCTTCATGAAGGATTTAGGCGCGACGTAGAAACCGCCTTCGCCCTGCACCGGCTCGATGATGATGGCAGCGATATCACGCGGCTCGGCATCGTTCTTGAAGATGCGTTCGATGCTGGCGATGGAGTCGTCATCGCTCACACCGTGCAGCTCGTTCGGGAACAGCGCGCGGAACACGCCGCCTGGCATCAGGCCCATGCCGGCCGAGTACGGCACGACTTTGCCGGTGAGGCCCAGGGTCATCATGGTGCGACCGTGGTAGGCGCCGGTGAACGCGATCACGCCGGCACGGCCAGTGGCGGCACGGGCGATCTTCACGGCGTTCTCTACCGCTTCGGAACCGGTGGTGACCAGCAGGGTTTTCTTGGCGAAATCACCCGGGACCTTGGCGTTAACTTTTTCGCACAGCTCAACGTACGGTTCGTAAGCCAGTACCTGGAAGCAGGTGTGAGTCAGCTTGTTCAGCTGTTCGGTCACGGCGGCGATGATTTTTGGGTGCACGTGGCCGGTGTTCAGCACGGCGATACCGCCGGCGAAGTCGATGAACTCGCGACCTTCAACGTCGGTCACGGTGGCGTTCTTCGCCGACTCGGCGAAGATCGGGTGAATCTGGCCAACACCGCGTGGTACAGCGGCTTCGCGGCGTTTCATCAGGGATGCGTTGGTCTTGCTCATAAAGTCCTCATTCGCCACTCATCGGGTGGCGTGGTCCAAGGAATACGTGGCGGGGAGGCAACTACGGCAGCATGCGATGATCGACTGCCACAGCTTTCCCGGCCACTACGAATAACGGGTGAAACACGCAAAGGGACAGCGCTCTCGTGCCCTTTGCGTTTGCAGCAATGCCTTGCCGGGCTTAGATGCCCAGGCAGAGGTATTTGATTTCCAGGTAGTCCTCGATCCCGTACTTGGAGCCTTCACGGCCCAGGCCCGAAGCCTTGATGCCGCCGAACGGCGCCACTTCGTTGGAGATCAACCCGGTGTTGACGCCGACCATGCCGTATTCCAGGGCTTCAGCCACACGGAACACACGGCCCAGGTCGCGGGCATAGAAGTAGGAAGCCAGGCCGAACTCGGTGTCGTTGGACATCGCGATCACTTCGGCTTCGTCTTTGAAGCGGAACAGCGGCGCCAGTGGACCGAAGGTTTCTTCCTTGGCCACGGCAGCATCTTTCGGCACGTTGACCAGGATGGTCGGCTCGAAGAAGTTGCCTTCCATCACCTTGCCGCCAGCCAACAGGGTCGCGCCTTTGCTCAGGGCGTCAGCGATGTGCTCCTGAACCTTGGCCACGGCCTTCTCGTCGATCAGCGGGCCGGTGGTGGTGCCCTCTTCCAGACCATTGCCGATCTTCAGCTTGGCCACTGCCACTTTCAGTTTCTCGGCGAACGCGTCGTACACCGAATCCTGGATGTACAGGCGGTTGGCGCAGACGCAGGTCTGGCCGTTGTTGCGGTACTTGGAAATGATCGCGCCTTCGACGGCCTTATCCAGGTCTGCGTCGTCGAACACGATAAACGGCGCGTTACCGCCCAGTTCCAGGGAAACCTTCTTGATGTCCTTGGCGCATTCGGCCATCAGCTGGCGACCGATTTCGGTGGAGCCGGTGAAGGACAACTTACGCACGATTGGGTTGCTGGTCAGCTCGCTGCCGATATCGCCGGCGCTGCCGGAGACCACGCTGAACACGCCTTTCGGAATGCCGGCACGCTGGGCCAGTTCAGCCAGGGCGAACGCGGAGAATGGGGTTTGCGACGCAGGCTTGAGCACCATGGTGCAACCGGCAGCCAGGGCCGGGCCGGCTTTACGGGTGATCATCGCGGCCGGGAAGTTCCACGGCGTGATGGCAGCGGTAACGCCGATTGGTTGCTTGATCACGATCAGGCGCTTGTCCGGCTGGTGGCCGGGAATCACATCACCGTAGACGCGCTTGGCTTCTTCGGCGAACCACTCGATGAACGAGGCGGCATAGACGATTTCGCCCTTGGCTTCGGCCAGCGGCTTGCCTTGTTCCAGGGTCATCAGGCGAGCCAGGTCATCCTGGTTCTCGATGATCAGCTCGAACCAGCGGCGCAGCTTGTTGGCGCGGTCCTTGGCGGTAAGTGCACGCCAGGCCGGCAGGGCCTTGTCAGCTGCTTCAATGGCGCGACGGGTTTCGGCGGCGCCCATTTTTGGCACGGTACCGAGGATTTCGCCGGTAGCGGGGTTGTTGACCTTGATCGTTTGACCGTTGTCCGCATCGACCCAAGCGCCATCAATAAAGGCTTGCTGGCGGAACAACTGGGTGTCTTTGAGCTGCATGTCGGCTTTCCTTAACAGCACCGCGCACGCGCGGAGCGAATTAGAGTTGTTGAAAGGCGCCTTGAGGGCTGCCGTCAGGGAAATCATTCACTGGGCGCAAGCACGTAAATAGCGCACGAAAGGACAAATGTGCGGTTCAGCACCCAGGCAGGAGCGTTTGAAATCTCAAACGAATCCTAGGATCAATGGGGGTGCAGGGCAATAGTCTGTTCGAAAAAAAGAACGAAAACGGCGCATTTGCTCGATTTTTCTGATCAGCGTGTTTCGGGCGAGTTCAACCGCAATTCGTCGAGATGCCCGGTACAGGGCTTCGGCAGCGCCTAATCCTACTGGCAGCAGGCCGAAAAGCGGCATGGACGCCCAAGGTCGACATGGGTATGATGTCGCCCGCACAAGCATCCGTAGCTCAGCTGGATAGAGTACTGCCCTCCGAAGGCAGGGGTCGTGGGTTCGAATCCCGCCGGGTGCACCAGATACAGATGAAAAAGCCCCAGGTCGAAAGGCCTGGGGCTTTTTTGTGGGCGTCGATTCAGGGTTTCTGCAACGCCTCCAACCGCGCCGGCAAGTCTTCCTTGGGAAAGCGCTTATGCAACTCCAACAGCTTCTCATCCGCCGCCTTCGTCTCTCCCACCTGCCGCAACCGCAGGATCTCCTGCAGCCCTTGCTCCAATGACGGCAGCACAACAGCCGCGCGCTTGCTCATCTTCGCCACCGGCTCATCCGCCAGCGAGCCCGCGACTTCTGCCTGCACCTGCGGCGCACTGTCAGCCTGCGGAGCCACTGAGAATCGAGCCATCGGCGCCGCTGCCGGGGCCGGACGAGCGAGTTCTTGCGGAGCCGCCGCGTAAGTACCTGTGGATAACTCCGGCTGCGGCACCGGCGAGCGCGTGACCAAACCAATCATCAGGGCCACACCCGCGACGGTGGCAAACGCCATCTGCCAGCGCGGCCGTTGGCAGGCCTGTAACCAACGCTGCCACAGGCCGGGTTGCCGCACCGGTGCTTCACGGTGGGCGGTGGCCAGGATGAAGGCGTCCAGGGAAGCCGGCGGCTCGCCGCTGGTGTGTTGACGGAAATGCTCGATCAGCAGCTCGTCGTTCGAGTCCTGGGTATGTCGGGGGTCAGTCATGCGGGTACCTCCTCGGCCAGCAGTCGGCGCAGTTTCTGCTGGGCGTAACGCAAGCGGCTTTTTACCGTTTCCAGTGGGGCGCCGGTGAGCGCGGCGATTTGTGGCACTTCCAGCTCGCCATGCAGGCGCAGCAGGAACACTTCGCGCTGATCTTCGGGCAAGTCTTGCAACGCGCTGTCCAGGCGCGCCTGGTCGCGGCTCAGGCTCAGCAGTTGCTCAGGCCCGGCGCTGTCGTCGGGCTGGCCGTGAAGCTGCTCATCGTAGCTGTCGCGCAGCGGGTTGTGGATGCCGTGCTTGCGCCAGTGGTCGATCAGGCGGTTGCGGGCAATCTGGAACAGCCAGGTGCGAAAACTCGCCCGGCCCTGTGGCTCGCTGGTGCTGCGGATCAGGCTGAGCCAGGTGTCCTGGAACACTTCCTCGGCCAGTTCGGCCTTGTTGCTCAAGGACACCAGAAAACGGTACAGGCCCTGTCGATGCCGCGCATACAGGGCCTCGAACGCTGCACCGTCGCCGCTGCGGTAGCGGGACAGCAGGGCTTCGTCGCTGGGTGAATCCATCAGGTGGCGCACTCCTTTGAGGTGGATCAGTGTTTGGCCGGGGCCTGGAGGTTCTGGGCCAATTCGACCAGTTGCACAAACTCGCCGCGCAAACCAAAAGGGTCGTCGCCCCGAGCGGAGCGGGCCAGTGCGGCCGTGTCCTTGAAACTCATGCTGCCAGTGTAGCGGCCATCACCCTTGAGTTGCTGGGCGAAGGCGGCCACGGCAGCAGAGAAGCGCAGGTCGTCGCTGGGTTTGCCGCTGTGCTGGTTGCTGATCGGGTGTTCGATCAGTCGGCTATCGCCGCCTTCCGCTGGTTTGTAGCGTACCCGCAACATCGCCAACTCATCAGTTTTACCGTCAGCCTTGGCCGCCGATGCGTAGCGCAGTGGCTCCAGCCAACCCTGTTCACCCTTCGGGACAATTTCATACAACGCGGTCACTGTATGCCCTGCACCGATTTCGCCGGCGTCGACCTTGTCGTTGTTGAAATCCTCACGCTTCAGGGCGCGGTTTTCATAACCCAGCAATCGGTATTCACTGACCTGCGCCGGATTGAATTCCACTTGCAGTTTCACATCCCGGGCCACCAAGGCGAGGGTTGAGCTGAGCTGGTCCACCAGCACTTTGCGGGCTTCGCGCAGGTTGTCGATATAGGCGTAGTTGCCATCACCGGCATCGGCCAGTTGTTCCATCAGGTGTTCGTTGTAGTTATCCACACCGAAGCCGAGGGTGGTCAGGGACACGCCGCTTTTGCGCTGGTCGACGGCCATTTGCTTGAGGCTGTCGAAGTCACTGACGCCCACGTTGAAGTCGCCATCGGTGGCCAGCAGGATGCGGTTGATGCCTTTGTCGATAAACCCTTCGCGTGCCATTTGGTAGGCCATTTCGATCCCCGACGCGCCTGCGGTTGAGCCGCCGGCGGTAAGTTGGTCGATGGCATTGCGGATCGTGGTTTTGTCCCGGCCCGAGGTGGGCTTGAGCACCACCCGCGATTCGCCGGCGTAGACCACCAGCGAGACGCGGTCCTGGTCGCGCAGTTGGTCCACCAGCAATTTCAGGGTGCTCTTGACCAGAGGCAGGCCTTCGCGGCGATTCATCGAGCCTGACACATCCACAAGGAACACCAGGTTAGCCGGAGCCAGGTCCGCCACGGCGTGGTCCGAGGCCTTGATGCCGATGCGCAATAGTCGGGTGTGGGGGTTCCAGGGTGACGGTGCCACTTCAGTGGTCACGCCAAAGGGCGAGCCGTCGGTGGGCAAGGCGTAGTCATAAGGGAAGTAATTGACCATCTCCTCAAGTCGCACAGCACCTTCGGGCGGCAGGCTGCCTTGATTAAGGAAACGTCGTACGTTGGCATAGCTGCCGGTGTCGACATCGACGCTGAAGGTGGAGACCGGTGTTTCGGCAACGCTGCGGATCGGGTTGTCCGGGAGGTTCTGATATTGCTCCCGAGGCTCGGTCTGGTATTGCATGGCGATCGAGTCGTTCATGACCAATCGCGACGCCATCGGTGCAGGCGCAACCCTCCGCTTGACCATGGCCCCCTGGACGCTGGCGGGCTCACTTTGCACCTCCACGACAGGCGCCGACTCAGCGGGCTTGGCCACGTCACGGGATGAAGAAAGCCCACACCCGGCAAGCGCCACCAGCAGGGTCACGGTGAAGCCTTGGGCGGCAGGGCGCAACAGCAGAAGAGGACGGGACATGGGCTGAACCTCGTGAATGAATGATCCGTTCACAAGGTCAGACGCAAGGGGCTGGCGATTCGGGTTAAAGCAACTTAGAGCGACGGAATATTTCCCGTCGCTGCCACAGTCGCCACCGGGACACGCTCGTTAGGCGCAGTTACGTCATACACATGCTGCTCACAGCCCTTCCCGATAATCACGAATTCCACCAGGTAAACCTTTTGCTTCTCAGGCTTGAAGGTCGAACTCATGGGGCCGCACTCATACACATAGGTTTTGACGAGGCCGACATAGTTGGCGTTGTAGACCCGTGACTCGCCGATCACTTCAAAGGGCTGCCCCGGGTCAGCCTGCACTTCCAACTGCGGGAAGCGTTTGGCGACGGCGCTGTTGCCCACTTCGTTCATCTTGGCGATCCAGCCGAATACCTTGCCACGGCCGGAATCCACCACCGTCCCGAGGATTTCCGGACGCTGATCTGCATCGGAACTACGGCGTACGGAGAACTGCACCGGATAGGTAAAACCGGTTGCCTTCATGATGACCTTGGCGTGTTCGGCGTCCACCTCGACCTTTTTCTGCTGCAACTGGACGCCGTCCGTCAGCAGGCTTGGCGAGGAGTTCCTGGCAGTGGAGTGGCAGCCGGCCAAGACCAGGGCGAGGATTAAGAGTGAGGTCTTTTTCATGGGTTACTTCCTTGAGCACATTTAAAAATCTGGCTCGGGCTACGTGGGAGAACCGCAGCCCGATGCCGTTTTCTATCGGCCGTAATACTTAAAACGCGTACCGCGCCTTGAGCATGACCCCATCGGCATCAAAACCACTGCGGGCCTGGCGGGTGTAGCTGGCACCCACGGTAAAGTCCGACACCTGGTAGTTCACGCCGACACTGGCTTCATAGCTGTCACGCGCCACCGAAGCGCCGGTGACGGTGAACGCAGAACCGCCGAGCACATAGCTGGAGGTTTGTGCGACGCGATCACCCATCAGGTCGTGATACGCCATCAAGGTTGCTTCCGGCTGCAAGCTACCGGCACCCATGGGCAAGTTGCCCGCCAAGCGCACACCAGCGCCCAGCTCGCCCACTTCATAGCGTTGCGACTGGGTGCTCAGCGCGGCCGAG
Source organism: Pseudomonas sp. GP01-A4 (assembly GCF_058780865.1). Lineage (NCBI taxonomy): Bacteria > Pseudomonadati > Pseudomonadota > Gammaproteobacteria > Pseudomonadales > Pseudomonadaceae > Pseudomonas > Pseudomonas sp. GP01-A4. The sequence continues at coordinate 65,341 of NZ_JBYSWF010000031.1, read as the reverse complement.
GAGCCCTTCTCGTTGAAACCGTCCATGCGCACGTTGGCGTAACGCGCTGCCACGCGCGGCTCGATCACCACGGCCTGCGACGGCTTGAAGCTGTAGCCGCCGATCACACTGGCAGACAGCACATTGCTGTCGTAACTGCCCTTGGCTGTGGTGCCGGCGATATGGCGTTTGCTGTCGTTGTCGTTATGGCCATAGCTGAGGCTGCCGTCGACAAACCAGTTTTGCAGCGACCAGTTGCCGTACAGCGACAGCGCATGGCCCTCCACATCGGTCTTGTTGCCGAGGTCGGAATGGATGTTAGAGTTAAGGTAGCTGTACGCCACGCCCAACGTGGTGGTGTCGTTCAAGCGCCCGTCCACACCCACGGCCATGCCGCTGCTGTTGGCCGAGTAGCCGTTGTTGCCGCCACGCCCGTCCTGGTCCATGTTGCTGCTCAGGCCCTGCACCCACACGCCGCCGGTTTGATGGCTTTCGCGCTGGTCGGTGAGGCGGTTGAAGATCGCGCCGTTGACCACGGTCTGGCCCGACAACGCCACGTCCAGGGCGCCGCGATTGACGTCCGGCTTGAGTTGTTCGCTGACCTGAGCAAGCTGCTGTGCTGTGCCGGCGTCAGCCAGGGTTTGGAACACTGGGTCGTTCTGATTGAGTCCGCTCAGTACGTCGTTTTTAAAGGTGTTCACCGCCGTCGCTGACGCAGCGCCGGCGCCCACCGCGGCGAGCTCCTGCTGCACTTGCTGGTTGTCTTTAACCGCCACTACGGCCTTGACCGTTTGCGCGTCGGCCGAGTAGCTCAGCACGTTCAGCAGAGAGGACGAGCTGGCCACAGACAGGCCATTGTCTTGCACGCTGGTGGCTTGCAACAGGGTGTACTGAGTGCCGTTGTTGGTGCTGGCGAAGTCGCCCGGCTTGGCGCTCACGGTCAGCTTCGAAGCCTGGGCGAAATTCGCTGCACCGTTGACAGTCAGGTACGGCGTGGTCGGCACTACGCTGTCGGCCAGGTGCATATCAATACCTGCGCCGCTAGCAACGTTGAGGTTGCCAGTGATCGCAGTACCGGGCGCCGACAGGTTCAGCGAGCCCGAGTTGACCGATACCGGCGCGATGATGCGGCTGCCGGTGAAATCGGCCTGGCCGGCGATATTCACGGCGTTGACGTTGAGCACGTCGCCGATGATCTTGCCGCCCGTCCAGTTCAAGGTGGCCAGGTTTGCCGCGTCGATGGCGATGCCGGCGTTACTGCGGATTTCGCCGGCTTGCTGGTTGATCTCGAACGCCGAGGTCTGGTCCGTGGCATCTACATGAATGGCTGTACCATCGGCGCTGATCGTGCCGCGGTTAACGATGCCGCGCGCGCCGGTCGCGCTGTTCTGGGCAAAGGTTGCCCCGGCAAACTCGAAGGCATTGGCGTTGGTGCCCGTGGCCTCGACGGTGCCGGTGTTGAGGATGTAGTCGACCTTACCGTTTAGAAACATCACCGTCTTGGCGTCATTGCCGTTGGCAGAAAGCAGGCCGCTGTTTTCGATGCGCAGAGGGTTGGTGTCGGTTTCCACCTCGATGCCCCAGGCGCCCTCGCCCGTCGCCTTGAGCGTGCCGGCGTTGAGGATTTTGCCGCCGACGGTGGTCCCCAGATTGTTCTGGCGGTCGAGGATCAGGCCGATGGCGTAATCACCGTTCATGTCGATCACACCGGTGTTCGAGACGTCGCCGGCGATGGTGGTGCCATGCAGGTAAATGCCTTCGCCGCCATCCACGTAGGAAGGTGAAGCCGGCGGCGTCAGGGGCAGCGTGGAACGGATGGTGCCGGAGTTGATGACACTTCCACCGATGGTCGTCGCGCCGATCTCAAGCCCCTCGTAACCCCCATTTTTCATAAGAATGTTGCCCGCCTGGACCACGTCCCCGGTGACAGTTCCCGGGCTCAGGTTCTGCGGGCCCGACCAGAACAGCGGGTCCAGGGCAATCGCACGGATGGCGGCGCCCTGGGAATCCAGAGTGATGTCGGCACGGTTGATCAACGAACCCTGGATAGTGGTGTTGGCCACACCCAGTCCGGCAGGGTTGGTGGTGGTCGGCACCACTACTTCGGAGAACGTCCCGTTGATAATCAATGACTCATTAAAGGTCTCGCCGACCCAAATGTTCTTGCCCTGCCCCAGGTCGAATTCCACCGCCAGCGCTTGCGTACTGATTGCGCCGACCATGAGTGCCAACAGGCTTTTCTGGAACTGCTTACGCTTCATTTCAAACTCCATGAACTACATTAAAAGCCGCCAATAGGCCCGGCGGCAGTAGGTGTACTAAGCGAGGGATCAATTGATCCGAATGCATTCCCCCAGGGTGCCTTCCTGAAACGCAGGCGCGCGCCTGTGCACCACAGCGGGCGGTGACAGAAAAGAGGCTTGGGGGGCGAGGTTCACATTAATCCTTAATGTCATTTGAAAACGCTGCAGTCCATGCAGCCCGACCGGTTGCGGGTGGGCGGGGTAAAGACACTGGGATATACAAAATGTTCAAGGTGCTCGGCGGGTTCTATCAAACTGCTCGCGTCAGGATCAGCCACCGCAAGCCACGCGGCGACCTCTCGCTGGTCTACTTGAGCTCCTTCACCAGATAACTCCCGGAGATCTGCGTGATACCCGTCAACGCGCGGCGCAACGCCTCAGGATCAGTGCGATAAGTGAGCGGCGTGTAACCGTAGACATTCTGGCCATTGAACGGCGTGATCGACTCCACCGTGCGCCAGAGCATCTCGTCGCCACGGTCCATGCGCGCCACCACGGTTAGCGTCGGGTAGACCACGCTGCTGAAACCCTGGGTCAGGCGAAAGCCCCACTCGCCTACCGTCAGTTGAATCTGCGCATCGGCCGGCTCGTCGTCACCCACCACTTTGAGCGATGACGTCTTACCCAAGGCATCGATAAAGGCCTGCTTGAGCAACACGCCCAAGTCGATATTTTCGGCGTCCATCACCGTGAGGATCGCGGCCGGCGTCGACATCTCGGCCAGTTGCCCTGCCTTCATGCCGGCGGCAAACCCCGCGCCGCTCAAGGCCGCCGTGCCCAGCTTGGACGCGCCGCTGGCCATGCCGACGCCCGCACCAAGCCCGGCGCCCAGGGCCGCACCCCAGGCTTGTTCACGGCCCATGTAGACCATGTTCTTTTCCCACTTTACGGGCAGCACTTTGACCGTCTTGACCTGTGCGCGATGCTCGGGCGTGAGGGGCTGGCTGACGCAGCCGCCGAGGATGAGGGTGGAGAGGAGAATCAGGAGAAGGTTTTTCACATCAGTCCTTTAATGTTGGTGGTGGGTGGATGCGTTTAATCATCGCCAGGGTGTCGGCAATGGGGGTGAAGACATGAGGCATTGGGAGTGGGCCAGTACTTTGCTGCCTTGCGTGGGTTTGGGTGCGGGCTTATAGTCCGGGCCGTCGCCCACATGGCGATTCAGGTTTGGCGACCTGACAACAGAGCGCAAAAGCATCCCGCTTCTATGCAGGTGTTTTTGCACCCGCAAAGCTGTGCATGATATGGCGGCTGTGCGCGGGAGACCTTCGGGTCTGCCGGTTTTCTCTGTTGCCGGTTCGCCAACCTGCGTACGGCCGCCACCCATTCGTTTGGCGACGAATGAGTGGTGGCTTAATCCACCAACAGAGTACTGACAATGAATCGATACATGCCCCTCACGGGCCACGACTGCACCGTCCCCGCCCTGCTTATCGACACCCATGCGCCCCTCGATGTCCTCCACGACGCCGCCGTGTACCGGATTCGCGCCGTCACCCAACTGCTGGAAAACCTGGCCTTCCGCGACCAACTCAGCAGCGATGCTGTGGTGCTTCAAGACTTCGCCCAATTGCTGGCGATTCCGCTGCGCGATGGGTGTGATTTGCTGGATGTCATCAGTCGCAGACTCAATACCGATCCATCCTGAGTAAAAGCCGGGCGGCCTGGGTGCCGCCCCTTTAACTCGGTTAAACAACCTCACTTACCATGAAGCAAAACTTTTAAAGCATCTTTAGAAACGCACACTATGCGTGCCCACTCTTCTTTTTCCAAATACTCTTTATCAGAAAGATCAGGACCATACTTATCAAAAAGCGCGTCAATAGCTTGAACCACGTCCTCGATGGCTCTAGCTTCCTGATCATTTTTCAAAACTAGCCCTATCCAAGTGTATGCATTTTCAGCGAGCCCTGTATCGTCATATAAAAAATGTATTGTGTAATCAAGTTCATCATAAGCTAAATTCGGCGATGAACGTTCTACCCAGGCACGGAACTGGTAATCTGAGTCCGACAAACCTGCCAGATAGGAAACCAGCTCCTCTCTCATACTCGGAAATTTTAACTCGGAGAGTTCCAAGTTTTCCATTTTTTATACTCACTCTGGGCAAAGGGGACGGATTTATTTAATTGACCTAGCTGGAGTTTTTAAATCTAATATTTAAACAAATCCGTCACTTTTACGTCCTAAATAAATCCTTGCCCTTTACGTTAAAGAGCAACTCTGCCAGCATTAAAACGTGGATTGCCCCCTATTTTCCAAAACGTGTGCAGATAGATAAACACTCAACTTATCAGACAAGCCTATCCGTTCAATATAAGCAACAATATATACAGCAGAGCTCTCGTCCGCCTCACATACCGGCTCAGACATTTGCTCTTGTAGCCCTACAATCTTATAGGCCTTATTGGCAAAAAAACCGATCACCAACAATATTAAAATTAAACTATTTTGTTCTACGCTTTCAGATGCAAAATTTCCTTCTGCCAGCGGTCCGCTCTGCATATCATCGGAGTCTAGATAATATGCTAATTCATCAGCACTGAGCCCTCGATCAGACAACCATCGCCAACACTTATCAACTGCCTCCTGACATTTTTTTTGCGTATCACTCGCCGAGTCAAGGTTACGTAGAGCATAATCAAGCAACAGAAGGAAAATTGAGGCTTTCTTTACCCACATCATACTGTCAATGACTTTAAGCGCTTCTTCATTGTCCATTAACTATTCTCCCATCTTTAACTAGGACTGTTAGACGATTTGGCATTGCTGCCCCTCCCTCAGCGGTAACTCTTAGCAGAAGAGTAGGATAGCGCTGACTGAATTGTTTAACCACCCCATTCAGGTCACTATTACCCGTCAAACCTGCACTACACTTATTACAGATACCACTTGCATTTGGTTAAAGGGGACGGATTTATTTAATTAACTCATAAGAAATTTTTAATATTTAAATAAATCCGCCCCCTTTACGCTGTTATATCATCGACCGAGAAATAGGGGGTCAGACCACTATTAATACTTTAATTAGAAAACCGTGGCCTGAACCCTATTTCCCGCGCCCGATTCTCGCTCTAATTCACGCGTTAAACAAAACTTCTCTCAGCAAGTCCTGCCTCTCTGCCTGAGCCCCTACGGCTGCAGTGAAGCACTGATTATAGGCAGCAATCTTCAAAACGCCGCCCAAATCTTCTACTGCAAAGCAGTCGATATCCATTAACTTCTTTTCGTCGACACCCACTAACTGAAGCAAGGATTTGCTTACCCACATGAAAGCGCCAACCGCCTCAATGTAGCCGTTTCTTAAAACCCAACGCCCAGGATTTTTTGATATATCTACGACCTCTTGGGTCAGCGGAAAAGGCAGCCCATTACTTTTCTTGGGCAGATGAGCGTGTTCGACGCGCTCAACTTCAAAGAGCGTAAGACTCTCGGCATTTTGCCATCGATCATACTCGGCGTCGTAAATTCGAGCCTGAACAAAGCCGGGCTCATCGATTAAAGCTTCAATCAAGGTCTGTGCAACTTCAATCGAATTCGCCAGGTGTTTCATATCAAGCCGATAAAACGCTTTATCTGCCACATACGAAAACTCGACAGAACCGTTTGCCAGCTCAATAAAAAAACTCTGACACTTGTTTTTCTCCAAGTAATTCGAAACGTCCGCCAACCCTATTTTCTTGCCGGTAAAGCCATCAATGACGGTATCCTCATTAAAGTTTTTGAGCTGTTGTATTAGCCGCCCCCATACAACTGAAGCGCCATCATGTAGCCTCTCGCTAAAGACAATTTCAATTTCAGCCATATGATTAGCCACCGAACTCTTTAATAATCACAGTAATATTACGTTGCTTTCCATACTCTATAAGCTTGCTCGCGTCAGCCATTCCGCCCGGTTGAACTCGGATGTCCAAAATTTTCGTTGCCGGTACGCCATCCACGGTAATTTTTGAACTTTGCAAGGTGTCCATATGGGGTCTCATGTCATAAGACCACCCTTTACCTCGGGTATCAATCGTTTTCAAACTCACCACATTGGGTCAAAGGGGACGGATTTATTTAATCAACTCATCTGGATTTTTAAATATTTAAATAAATCCGTCCCCTTTACGCACTTGGTATTTTTCCGTAAGGGTTCGCAGCATTTGCGTTGACAAATATCTTTCCACCAGGCTCAACCACGCGAGTAGCTTCCGGAAGAAAATCCATCATTGAGTTAGTACCACCTGCACTCTTGGGAATGAATGGGTTACTAGCAACAATCTCTCCCACCGAACTATCCTTGAAAGGAAGTTTCGTTGCGTCCGCTCGAATACCAGACTGAATATCTGCTCGGACATCCACGTTTATAGCACCAGGAGTTTGAGCATTCTTCCCACCAAATAACTCAACAGTGGGTTTCCCACCAGAACTAGCTAATTCTCCTGTCGCTTTTGCACCGAGCCTTTCTCAACCATTTTTTAAACGCAGAATCGTTATTCAACTGAAAGACATTATTCTTTTTTCTAAGAAATCGATAAAGTTTTTCGCATACAAACTAGAAGTTTGATCAGAAAGTTCAAGCCTATAAACAGGATACTCTCCATCATTAAGACCATCGTCCGTGGCAAAATAAAATGATTCCCCTGCACCCGGCGGTTCGCAGATAAATAGCCTCTCCTTCCCACACAACCCATTTCGACCGTTAACGATTGACATATAAACGATATCCCCCCCCCTTACACTATCAAAATCCATTTCGTAGATACTATAAATCTCCTCCCCAGATATTTCCCCGCCAGAATAACACTTCAGCCACCATTTATAGCTATCAGGCAACTTCAACCCAAGACGAGCTTCAGCTTTATAAATCCACTCATCAGCAATCCCGTCACCATAATCAGCAAACTCAACGTAATCCGACTCTTTAATAAGATTAATTATTCTCGAATAATCCACGCCTAATTACTCCCCGCTCCGAGCCCGCAACTTCCAATAATCCGACTGATAAGAGTTAAACTCTTTAGCCTGCTTTGTCAATGTTTTTGCATTCAAATCCGTAGGAACTGAAACATAGTCAGTCGTAGGGTTTCTGTATTCTGCAGAGTCTTTGTAACGAGTATACCTAAAGCTTTGAGCGGCATTGGATGGGACATGAAGAACACTGCTATTCTGGCTATGGAAAACAGAACCAACTTCTGCAAGTGAACCACGAGTACCAGCGAATCCATTAACTTCAGTTTGCGAGAGATGATGTAACTCAACTGATTTCCCATCATACCCAATTGGTGCTCGACCCGAGGCCATCCTCTCAAGGTTTGAGCCTTCAACAGTTTTACCTCGTACTCTCCAGGTCGATAGGGCCTCTGGGTCAAAGAGGTCGTTACGTTGATAAACAGTCCTATCTAGAACTGTTGTTTTATTCCAAAAAACATCAACTTTAGGCGTCGTACTTGCAACATTACTACCCGCCGTCGTGCCCGTACCAGCAGAACCTAGCCCTTTTGCACCACTGGCAAGCTCTCCAGCTAACTTACCATTAAAGTATTTACTCGCGCCGCCAAACAGAGCCGCCTGAGCTGCGGATTTCGCCGTGCTCCATGCCAGGTCAGACGTTACGCTCGACTCTCCTGGAAAGGTTTCCGGAAAGAAAGAAGCTAGCACTCGGTCGGGCTCATTGGATTTAAAATCCGCCGTAATCCGGCTAGCAGAATCCCATGCCCCCACCATCGAGGTGGTGCCAAGCGCTCCTAAGCCGATGGGTAAGGCACAGGTAACAACGCCAACACATGCGGGTGACGACATCACCATCCCGGTATATGCAGTAGCCCCTCCGACTAGGCCAAGGGCAGTGTCTTTGCTTGCTCCAACGACCTGCACCGCCTTGCCGTGAGCATTGAGCGTATCGTCGCTCCAATCCTGCCAACTACGGCCACCAAACTGGCCGGTCGCCTCAAGTAACGCGATCTCCTCACTAAAAGTGGCGCCGCGATCCTGAAGTGCCTTGAAGTCCTTATAGGTTTCATCGTTGGTCGGGATCGACTCTGCGCAACTAACCAAAGCGCAGGCCGCCGCATTCAAACGATCAGCCTTTTCCGGATGGAACCGTCGCTGTTCATCCAACGCATCGGCTTGAGACTTGTGAAGCTGGTGGTTGTACTGCGTGGCATTTTTCGCCACCCAGCCACCCTTCTCCAATTTGCTAGCATCTGCATCTTTTTGTGTGGCCGCAGCTAAAACACCGACCAGTTGAGAACTCATGGACAACAATGTCTTGTCGCCCTTCACGATGTCGTTAAGCTGTACGACCAGTGCCTCATTGGCGCCGGCTGCCAATGCGCCTGTACGGAAATCTCCACCCGTTGCTTCGGCCAAGAGGCCACCGACCATCGCATGAATCGCGATCTTGGGAATTGAACCGTTTTCGATGTTCCACTTTTTCGTGTAGTCGCCGACGGCATTGAAGCTGGCCGCTGCCAGGGTATTGAATAGCGCAGTTTTCAGCGCCTCACTCCCACTGCCGCCCTGCCCCAATGCTTTACTCAACAGCGTTGAAGTACCGCCTTGCAATGTCTGGTTCGCGGCAAACTGCCCTACACCAGTCCATGTGTTGAGCTGTGGCCCCGTTATTTGCTTAGTCGCCTGATCAGTATGAGTTCCGGTCCAGCCATCAAAATAAGCTGCGGTCAATCCAGCGGTCACACCGGAAATCGTATACCCCTTCAAAGCATCCGAAGAGGTGACATCCTTGAACACCGCCCCTAAGTTGCCACGATTATTAACGACACTAACCGTCGCATTGGTCGCAGCGCCTGCCGCTACGGCTCCCGCACCTGCCGCGACAGCGACGCCTGCTCCAGCACCTGCAGCCGCAGTCATTGCCAACGGCCCGACAAATGCGGCCATCAGAATTGCTATTACAATCTGCGAGCCCGCACCTAAACCGGAGTTACTGTATTTGAAGCTATCGTGGATCTCTTTGACTTGGCGCCAGTCCACGTCACCGCGCTTTTCAGCATCCTTGAGCCAAGCCAGATTCGGATCGGCTTTGACCATGGTATCGATGGTCTGACTAACGGTTTGCTGATCGATCTGCCTGACATCAATCTTCAATCCGTCGACAGCTTTGATAACGACCTGCCCTTGAGCGATCATTTCACTCTGGCGCAGCGTTTCGTCAGTGTTGCCTTTACCTTTGGCGCTGAACCAAGCGAGGTCACCCTTGCTCTTGGTATGGCTCTCGTCATGAAGGTCTTTGACGCCTTCAAAGACGATGGCCCCGCCACTGTTAAGAATGATGTCATTACCACTATCAAGCTTCGCGACCTGGTAACGCTGGTCACCTTCGCTGATCAACGTGAGGTTGCCGCCAGTCTTGATCTCGGTCCCAACGTTCGTGGTGCGGGTTACTTCGTCTCGCTGCTCTTTCTTCGCGCCCCAGCCACCGTTCTCCTTCATGTCATACAACGTATGAGTACTGTTCTGCGCCGCCAGCAAATTCAACTTATCCCCGCTATACAGATAAGCCTCATTCCCCGCACTGATCTTGCTCGCCACCAGCGTGGTGTCGCGCCCGGCCTGGCTCGTAAAGTCCCTGCCCGCCGTCAGCACACTGGCTAACTGCGTGGTCTGCTCATCCGCGGTCTTAATGCGTTTCTTGCCGTCTTTTTCCTTGCCTTCGACGTTGTGCACATCGCTGACAGACGCCACGTTGAAATCGCGCCCGGCCTGAATGTTCAGGTCCTTACCCGCGGTGGCGTTGCTGCCGATGATGTTGACGTCTTGCCCCGCCACCATGCTCAGGTTGCCACCGGCCGTGACCGTGGCCGCTTGGTTTTTCACGTCGGTGGTGATGCTGGATTTGTGCCCGCCGTCGCTGAAGGCGTGGATCTCGCTGGTGTCGCTGACGGCGATCAGGTTGAGGTCGCGCCCGGCTTTCAGGTCGGCATCGCCGCCGGCGGTGAGTGCACCGTGGTTGGTGAGGTCGCGGCCAGCGTCGATGGCCAGGTTTTCGCGGGCGGTGATGGTGCCGGCGCTGCTGTCGGTGAGGGTGCGCATGCCGGCACCCTGGCGCACCTGGATGGCGGTGTTGTCGTTGGTGATGTCGCCCTTCAGGGTGGTGAGGCTGACCTGGGTGCCGCGTATCTCGCCAGCCATGGAATTGCGGATGCTGTCCTGGGCCAGCAGGCTGAGGTTGTTGCCGGCCTCGATCAGGCCGCCGGTGTAGAGGCTGCCGCTGCTGGCCACTGAGAGGTTGTTGCTGGCGCGCAGGGTGCCGACGTTGATCAGGTCGCCGCCGGTCATCAGGTTGAGGTCGCGGCCCTGGATCAGGCTGTTGCCGCGCACGTTGCGGGAGTCGGCCTGGGCCAGGTAGAGCACCGGCACGAGCACGGTCTGGCCGTCGACCACGCGGTTTTCCATCCACACGATGTCGTGGGTCAGGGCGCCGACTTGCTGGTCAGTGAGGGATACGCCGACGCTCAGGCGCAAGGCGTCCTTGCTGGCCAGGGCGTTGTCCATCAGGTAGCGGAACTGGTCGTAGTCGCTGGTCAGGCCACCGGCGAGGAAGCGTTGCCCGGTTTGCGCCAGCACCGCATCGCGGATCAGCCGTGACTCGTATTGCCCGTCACCCAGGCGACGCCAGGCGTTGTCGGGGCTGTAGCCGAGCTTGCCGAGCATGTAGTCGGAGCTGAAGAAGCCCGCCACAGTGGTGAGGTTCGGGTTGGTCTCGATCAGGTAGTGACTGGTGGGGTCGGCGTTTTTGATGAACAGGCCGTAGTCGCCCTTGGGCAACTGGAAGCCGGGCGCGGTGGTGGGGTCGACCGGGGTGAAGGACTCGCCGGTGTAGTCCACGGGTACGTAGCGGCCGTCGGGCGCGATGCTGGTCACCGGCAATACGCTGCTCGGCGCCTGGGCGGTGGCGTCGTTGACGTGCTTGCTCAGGTTGATGTTGATGCCGCCGACGGGGATGCCGGTCTGGTCGTCACCGAGGGTGCCGGTCAGTTGCTCCAGGGTGTTGGTGTGCAACGTGCCATTTTGCAGGGTGCGCGCAACGTTGAGGTTGACCGCGCCACCGGCCTGTATCGTCGCGGTGTAGCCTGGGCCGCCGTTGTCGGTCCAGGTGGTGACGTTGCTTTGCTCGGAGAAACGCCAGTCGCTCGACCGGGCCTTGAGCACCTCAAAGCGTGCTTCATCGAAATTACCCGCTGCCACTGCTGCGTTGAAGGCGGGTACGTCGATGTATTCCATCCGGTCCCACTCATCGGTGTCGATGCGCTGCGGGGTGCCGATGACGATGGTGTTCTGCCCGGTGCGAGTCGCGGCGCCCTGGTTGAGCAGGTCGTTGGCGGTGATGCTCAGGTTGCCATTCGCCGCCAGCAGGCTATAGCGGTTCTGGACGTTGTCGCCCTGGATCAGCAGGTCTTTGCCCGCCACCAGGCGCGCAGAGGCCGAGTCCTTGATCGCGGATTCAAGGTAGGTCTGGTTGATGGTGATTTGACCGCGCTTGAACGAGTCGTGCCCGCCGCAGTGCTGGCCGCACTGCCAATTGAGGCTGCCGGTGGTGATGGTCTGGCCCAACTCGAATTCAGCCTTGGCGTTTTCCACATTCCGCGCACTGATGCCGATATTGCCTTCGCTTTCAACCGTACCGGAAAGGTTGCTGAAGCCCGCCGCCATGCCGCCATCGAGCGCCGCGAAACTCAGGTTGCCCTTGCTGTAGACGTCGCCGTACAGGTTGCTGAAGCTGTTCCCGCGCAGGGTCAGATCGCCGCCGCTGAACAGCAGCGTGTCGGCGCTATTGCTGATGCCATTGCTGGCGCTGAGGTTGACGTTGCCTTGTGAACCGAGGGTGCCGCGGTTGTTGATGTGTGCGGCGGCAATGTCGAGTTGCTGGCGTGCGGTGAGGTAGCCGAGGTTATCCAGCGTACCGCCCAGGGTGATGCGGGTGGTGGTGCCGCCGGCCAAACGCCCGCCGTTCTGGCTGAGGTTGTTGGCGACCACGCTCAGTTTTTGCTGGGCCGAAAGGCGGCCACTGTTGGTCATGTCGCCGGTCAGGTTGACACTCAGGTCACCGTCGCTGAGCAACTCGCCCGCGTTATCCAGGCTGGCGACATCCAGGGTCAGACCCTTGGCGCTGGCCAGGCGGTCGCCGGCCTTGAGGCTCAGGCCCTGGGTGCTGGTGTAGTGCAAGGCTTCATTGAGTTGCACACGGCCGAGGCCATCGACCCGGCCGAACGACCAGTCGGCGGTGCCCAGGCCATTGATGCTGCCCTGGCTGCCGCTGAGGCTGCTGGTATTGAGGCTGAACACGCCGGTGCCAGCGTGCTGCAGTTGCCCGGCCTGGTTATTCAGATGCCCGGCGCTGAGGCTGAAGGCCTGGCTGCCGAATTCAAGAATGCCGTTCTGGTTATTCAGTTGGTCGGTGACCGTCAGGGTGCTGCTGGCGCCTTCCATCGCCCGCAGTTGGCCGCCCGCGCTGTTGTCGAGGTTGCCGCCATTGAAGGTCAGGCCCTGGTTGGACTCAATCAGGCCGCCTTGGTTGGTCAGTTGGGTACGCGAGGTCAGGCTGAGCTGATTGCCGCTGATCTGGCCGTTGGCGCTGTTGTCCAGGGTGGCGCCGGAGACGGTGACGTGCTCCTTGCCGAACAGTTTGCCGCCCCGGTTGGTCAAGGCCTCGACCGTCAGTTGCAGGTCGCTCTTCAAGGCGGTCAACGCGCCGGCCTTGGTACCGTCTTGGCTGTTGTCGACGCTGTCGGCTGTCACCGTCAAGCTGTCGCCTTGCACGGTGCCGCCCTGGTTGTTCAAGGTGCCCAGCGTCAGGTCGACCGCCGCACCACCGCTGAGGATCATGCCCTGGCGATTGCTCAGGTCCTGGCCGCGGTAGCTCACGCCCTGATTGCCGGCCAGGAGTTGGCCCTGGTCGTTGTCGAGGGTTTGCGCCGCGATATCCAGGCGCTTGCCCCGCAAGGTGCCGCTCTGGTTGTTGAGGGTGGTCAAGGCCTTGACCAGCACACTGCGTTCGGCGGCGTCGATCACACCGTTGGTGTTGGTCAGCAGGTTGCTGATGTTGAGGGTGATGTCGCCGTCATTGCTGACCAGCGCGCCCTTGCTGCTGTTGTCGAGGTCTTGCGCGGTGACAGTGAGGGCCTTGCCCAGCAGGATCCCGGCGCTGTTGCCCAGGCGCTTGCCGGTCAGCAGCAGGTCACCCTCACTTTGAATACGGCCCTGGGTGTTGAGCAATTGGTCGTTCAGCACCACGCTCACACCCGGCACACCACCGGCCAGCAACCCGGCACTGCGGTTGTCGAGGCTGCCGGCGCGGACGTCCAGTTGGTCACCGACGATACGCCCGGCGCGGTTGTCGATCTGCCCGCTTCGCGCATCCAGCAGCAACTGCTTGCCGATGATGGCGCCGCCCTGGTTATCCAGGCTCGCGGCGTGCAGTTCGATGTCGCCCTGGGCGGCCTGCAAGTGACCTTTGGCGTTGTTCAACTGTTGGGCGACGGTCAAGGTCAACTTGCCGGCATCCGCGCTGAGTACACCTGCGTCGTTGTTGCTGAGGCTGCCGAGGGTAGCGGTGAGTTGCCCACCCACCAGCTTGCCGTCCTGGTTGGCGACGTCACCGGCGCGCAGGTTCAAGTCAGTGCCAGCCTGGGCATGACCCTGGCTGTTGTTGAAGGTGTTGGTGACGGTGAGGTTGAGCGCGCCTTTCTCGGCACTGATCAAGCCCTTGGCACTGTTGTCGAGGCGGGCGGCGTTGACCGTCACGGCGTCGGCAACCAGGAAACCGTTCTGGTTGTTGATTGTGTCCGCTGTTACACCGAGGTTGCCCGCGACAATCTGCCCGCCGGTGTTATTCAGCGTGCCGCTGTTGAGCGTCAAGCTGCCGCCCGCGACCTGGATATGGCCCTGGCGGTTATCCAGCGAATCGGTTTGCAGCGTTGCCGCCTGATCGGCACCGAAGCGAATCAGCCCGCCGAGGTTGACGATGGCCGGCGCGTTGATCGCCAGCGCTTGCTCGCCATACACCCGCGCGGTGGCGCCCTGGCTGGTCAGTCTGGCACTGTTCAGCGTGACGGTTTTACCCTGGATCACTGCGCCCTGGTTGTTCAGTTCCCGGGTGGCCGTGGCGCTTAGCGAGCGGCTGGCCAGGACGTTGCCGCTGGTGTTCAGGGTTTGCGTATTCACCACCACATCGCCGGTGGCATTGCGGCTGTTATCGGCCTGCACGCCTGCTTCGATGATGCCCGGGTTGGTGACGGTGGTGGCGTTGAGTTCGATGCGTTGGCCAGCGGCCAGGCTCTTCTGGTTGACCAGTTCTTCAGCACTGCTCACCTGCACATTGCCGGCGGCGTAGACCTTGTCGGTCAGGTTCACGTTCTGCGCGGTGACCTTGAGGTTACCGGTGGTCGCCGTCTGCGCCATGCTCAGGCGCCCGTTGGCATCCAGCTGGATATCGCCGCCACTGGCGGCCAGCGTACCGTCGAGTTTCACCCCTACGCCGGCCTCGGTGCCCACCAGTTTGATCGCACCGGCGTACATGCCGCCCAATGCCGAGGAATCGATGGCCAGCTCGGGCTTTGCGCTGCCGTCATCGGCGCGCGCGGTGGCTTTCAGGCTTTTGGCATCGACGTCGTTACGCCCGGCAATGACGGTCAATTCTCGTGCGTTGATCTGCGCATTGATCTTGGCCGAGCGGGTGATGATTTCGAAGCGGTCGACGTTGCTGGCATTCAAGCCTTCGCCGTCAATGGTCACGGCGCCGCCGTCAACCTGGTAGCGCTGCAACTGGCCGCTGGCGTCGAGCACCGGTTTGCCGGTGGTGAGGGTCACGTTGGGGGTGTTGATGAAGCCGCAGCCGCTGCATGTAACGCCGTACGGGTTGGCGACGATGACCTTGGCCGACTGGCCCGCCACTTCGGTGTAGCCGCGCAGTTGGCTGGGGCTGCCGCCGTTGACTTCGTTGAGGATGACGCTGGCCGCGCCGCCCTTGAGGTTGGGGTTGCCGACGATGTAGCCACCCAGCTGGGTGTTCGTCATGGGGCCGTTGGCGTTGTTGAGGATCACGCCGTTGGGGCCGACGTTGTAGTCCTTGAATTGGTTATGGGACAAGCCACTGCCATTGGGGGTGGCGATGTTCACCACCGGTACGCCATTGCCGGCCTGGCCGACGGTGGTGCCCGGCGCACTGACCACAATGCCTCCGGCCTGGGCCAGCAGCGGCTGCCAGAACAGCGCGTTGGCCAGGATCAGCACCAAACCGCGCTTGGGCAGGCCGAAGAACGAGTCTCGCGGTTTCAGCGCAGCAGAAGGTTGGCGGGCCAGGAAGGCAAAGTGGCGAACATCCATTGTCATATTCTCGATGTAACGGGGCGTTGAATTACAGGAAGAAATCCATGCGGAAGTAGATCGGCGCTTCGCGCTCGCTCATCACTGCCGGGCGTTCCAGGGAATGGGCAAAGGTCACGCTGGTGCTGACGTATTTGCCACGGGCGAACAACTCCAACGAGTTGCTCGAGACCCGGCCATGCACTTCACCGTTATAGCGGTCGTTGCTGATCACACCCTGGTCGTAGCCGACGCTGGCGCCGTATTCGGCAAAGGCCGGGCGCATCCAGTCCCAGGTCACCGGGCGCGCCCAGCGCACGTCGTTGCGCCAGTAGCCGCCGCTGTCGCCGGTGAGCTGCTGGTCTTTGAAACCGCGCACCGAGGCCGAGCCGCCGAGGCTCATGCGCTGGGGGCTGAACAGAATGTCTTCACTGCGTTGGCCGGTGGCCAGGCTGGAGAAACTGAACGACTCACCCCATAGCGTGAACGGCTGTAAATAGCTGACGGTGGCGGTGTATTTGCGGTAGCGCGCGTTGGGCAGGCGATTGCCGTATTGATCGCGCTCGTTTTCAGCTTGGGCATCGAAGGCGCCGATACCGTTCTGCATGCCCAGGTCGAGGTTGACGAAGGCATTGCCGATGCGGCGGCCGTGGTTGATGCCCAGTTGCAGTTCACTGAGGCGGTTGCTGCTGGGCTCGGTGCGCACGTCGAGGATGTAGTTGTTGGTGCGCAGGTGCGACAGGCCGACGTTCACCGAGGTCTTGCTCACGTCGTCACGATGGATCACCCGCTCGGCGCGCAGTTGGTGGTTTTCGTTGTCGCCGTTCTGCTTGAATTTAAAGTCGTTGGTTACGCCAAAGGTGCGGTAATCACTCTCGCTGTAGGTGTAGCTGAAGTTCCACCAGCCCCACGGCATGTTGTAATACAGCATGCTGTTTTTCGAGGTTTTCTGATGGTCGCTGACGCCATCGTGGCCACCGCGCAACACCAACTGGTCGGCCAGGCCCAGGGGGCTGTCCCACTCAAGGCCGGCGCCCCACTGCTGTTCGCCGGTACTTTTCTGCCCGTCGTTATTGCGCGACAGGCTGGCGCGCCAGGGCTTTTGCGGGACGTTCCTGACCTGCACTTCACTGCCGCCCACTTGGCTGCCGGGGGTCAGTTCCATTTGCGCCTGCTTGGACGGCAAGCGATTCAACTGGTCCACCAACTGCTCGATTTCCCGCAGGTTGAGCTGCTCGCCGACCTTGCCGGGAAAGGCCATGGCCAGCTCGCGCGGGGACAGGTTGCTGCCGTCGGCGCCCTTCAAGCCTTCGAGCTTGCCTTCCACCACCAACACCTGGAGGTGGCCGGTGGAAAGGTCCTGCTGCGGCAAGTAAGCACGGCTGGTAACCATGCCTTTGTCGATGTAGTAGTCGGTGATCGACTTGAGCACTTGATTGAGCTGGGAGACACCCAGGCACTGACCGATATACGGCTTGAGCAGGCGCTCGCGGTCCGGTGCAGGCAGGCTGTCGGCACCCTTGAGTTCGATGTCTTTGATCGGGAAGCAACGGGTGTCGGCCGGGATGGCAGGCGCTTGGGGCTTGGCTTCTTTGCCGGGCAGTTCCTTGAGGTCTTCAAGGCGCCGGCGCTGTTCTTCCAGCAGACGGTTTTGCCGGTCGCGGATCAGGTCCTGGTCGCCAGGCGTAGGCGCCGCCACCGCGCTATTGAGTGCGAAGCAAGTCAGCAGGCAAACGCCCAGCAGCAGCCGAGTCCGTGGCAATAATAAAGACATGTTCGATCCGTCGAAAAAGCGGGGGCCGGCAAACTAACATCGAACTTCCAGTCGGCCAAGAATCTGACTTAGTTGGAAGTTATGTTTAATAGGCCTTTAAGTTGCTGATTATTAACAATAAATAAATCATGCAACGCTTAATCGCTTGCAATTGGAATTTTTATTCCGACAAGCGGTAACAGTTTTGATACACCTTCAACCGTGGCGCTTACAGTTGCCATTACTTGGCCAGCAATACGCTATCAAGACTGGTTAGTAGCCAAAAATTGAAAAAAGTTCGCGGTTGTTTTGTGAATTGGATCCCATATTTCTGCATCCAGGCTAACCGACTTCCTTGGCCCGCTCCTGCCCCGGCACCAGCTTCAACCCTGGCTTCTCCACATGCCGTGACACGTGCGCCGTCACTTCCTGCACACCGCCCTCCTGGTCGTTATGAATCACCAGCACACCCGGGCGACGCAGTTGTTCCAGGTCGCCTTCCCCCAGGCTGAAACTGTCGCTCAAGCGCTGGTCGCTCAAGGCCTTGGCCGCCGAGCGCCGCTGGGCAAAGTGCTTGCCACGTCGCTGCTGGTAGCGTGCCCAACTGATCAGCACGACTGCGTTGAACACGGCAATCCACAGGTAGATCTGCAAGGTATCCAGCGCCGCGAAAATCGGCGCATCGATCCGCGGGCCGCCGTGGCTGTCGAGCATCGGCACCAGCCCGCGCACCAGCAGGATGATCAGCCCGGCCCAGGCCAGCAGGGTCAGGAATACGTCGATGGCCCACATCACCGGGCGCTGTTGGGTTCGGATCAGATTCATGGTTGCACATCCGTAGTGGGGGCTTTGATTCCGCGATCCGGGCTGTCCCAGCGCGCGCGTTTCTGGTGTTGGCGGAACAGCACTTTGGGGAAGCTGACCAGGGTGGTGAACAGGCTCACCAGCCAGAACACCAACGGGTACCAGACGGTCCAGAACAGGGTTTTCCACAGGCCCTTTTCATAGCGCCGGTCGATCATGATGCTCACCGCGAACTGCACCAGGCACACCACCGCCAGCAGCAGGCCGGTGAAGGCCGGCGGCATCAGCGAGTCGACGGCGATGGCGGCGGGCAGCGTCAACACTTTGCCCACGGCCCAGAAAATCACCGAGAGCAAAAAGGTGAAGGCCCAACCGGTGGACAGGCAGTACTCGAACAGCAGCGGCCACAGGTAGCGATGGCGCCATTGCCAGATGCCACGAATATTTTTGAACAGCACTTCAGCGCCGCCCTGGGCCCAGCGCAGGCGTTGCTTCCACAGGCCGCCGAGGGTTTCCGGCATCAGGATCCAGCACAGCGCGCGAGGCTCGTAGAAGATGCTCCAGTGGTCCAGTTGCAGCTTCCAGCTCACGTCGATGTCTTCGGTGATCATGTCGGTGCTCCAGTAGTCGACCCGGTCCAGGGCCGCCCGCCGAAACGCCACCACCACGCCGGAGACGGTGAAGATCCGCCCGAAGACCCGCTGGGTGCGCTTGATCAAGCCGATGATCGAAGAGAACTCGCCCACCTGCACCCGGCCGATCAAGGTGGAGCGCGTGCGAATGCGCGGGTTGCCGGTGACCGCCCCCAGGCGCGGGTTGTCGAGCATCGGCGCCACCAGGTACGCCGCGGTGTTCGGCGAGAGCAACGCATCGCCGTCGATGCACACCAGGTATTCGCTGCGCGCCGCCACTGCGCCCATGCGCAGGGCCACGGCCTTGCCCTGGTTTTGCGCCAGGTGCAGCACCCGCAGGCGCGGCTCTTTCAGGGCCAACGCATCGAGCACGGCGGCGGTGTTGTCGCTGGAGCCATCGTTGATCGCGATCACTTCGATGTTGCGGTATTGCTGGGCCAACGCGGCGCCGATGGTCTCGGCGGCGTTGTCGCCTTCGTTGTAGCAAGGGATCAGGATCGAGATCAGCGGCTCACCGGCGAGTACCGGCGCGGGGGTGTCATCCGCCCACGGCCAGTGGCGCTCCCAGTGCAGCCAGAAGTACAGGCCGCCGGCGATCCACAAGCCGGACATGAACAGTGGATAGAAGAAGACGAAGTCCATCAGGAACTGCCCGGTGACCAGAAAGATCAGGCCCAGGGGCACACCCAATACCAGCGACAACACGATAAGCGCGAGGATTCTGTCGAACATGAGTCAAGGATTCCACTGGTTGGAAAGGGCCGGACGCACGGTTTTCAGATCCGGCGAATTCTCCAGGAAGTTGTCGGGGTAGTAGCCAAAACTGGTCACGCCCTGACGCTTGAGCACGCCCATCCACTCGGCCATTTGTGCACCGTCCAGATCGGGGGCGGCCGAGGTACGCCAGTCCTTGGCTTGCAACTCGAAGACTGTGCGTTGCAGCGCGCCGGGGCGGGCCTTGACGGTGGCCACGAGCTTTTCCAGCCAGGCGTTGGAGCCCTTGAGGTCCTGGCCTTCCATCAGCGGCATGGCCATCGGCGCAGTCCAGTCGTAGCTGGTGAGGAAGTCGTCGAGGTTCTGCGCGAACCAGGCTTCGCTGCCCGGGTTGAGCATCGGTTCGGCGAAGATATTGCGTGCAGTCTGCACCTGCGGGCCGCGCAGCTTGCGGACCTTGGCCGTCAGCTCATGGGTGAAGTCGATCAGGTAGCGGCTCTTGAAACGCGTCCAGCGCTGCATCACCGCAGGGTCGGCGCGCAGGGCTTCGATGGTGTCCGGCAGGCCATTGGCGGCGTAGGCCTTGAGTGCCCGCGGGCTGGCGTCTTCGAAGTCCGACAGCACCGCGTCGTCGTGGAACAGCACGCCGTCGATGGCACTGGTGCGCGCCAGGTCTTCGTAGATCTCACCGATGACCTGCCGCACTTTCGGATCGAACGGCGACAGGCGCTGGTACTGGTCCGGGTCGATGGCGACCTTGCCGGTTTGCGGGTCCCAACGGGTAACGCGGGGCAGCTTCGAATCGAGGGCGAAACTGAGCACCGGCATCCAGGCAAATACGTTCACGTGGGCCCGGGTGCGCAGTTGCCAGGTGACGCGGTTGAACAGGTCGGCGCGCACCGGCAAATGGCGGTTGGGGAAGTACAGCGAACGCACCAGGCCATCGCCCTTGGGGTCGGCGAAAGCCTGCAGGAACACGGTGCTGGCACCCATGTCGACCACACGCTGGATCAGTTTGTCGAGGTTGCGCACCTGCTGTTCCGGGTCCGGGTCGTAGACGTTGTCCAGGTCCACATGCAGCACCCGCAGCGGGGCTTCAGTCTGGGTCGCGACGATGGCGTTGGCGTAGTGTTCGCCGTCCGGGTCGGAGGCCACCAGGAAGCGCGGGCTGCTCATCAGGTTGCCGAGGCTGTCGAGACCGTCTTCCAGGGTCAGGGCCATCTGGTAACCCTGCTCGCCCACCACCGCCAGCGAGGTGCCATCGGCAGCGCCGTAAGGCCACACCCACACGCGCGGCGCCTTGCCGGTGACGGCGCGGATCTTGTTGGAGATCGCCGTCACGTCGGTGCGCATCCGCGCCTGGAACTGGGCTTCGGTTTCGTAGCGATGGGTCGCCGGGTCAAAGCGTCGGGTGGTGGCGGCCGGTTGCAGGTTGCCTTGTGGGTTGGCCAGCACGCCCTTGTGGTTGGCGTCGGTGTGCGCGGCGATTTCCACCAGGCCGGACTGGGCGATTTCGCGCACCTGCTGCCAGGTCAGGAAGTCCGAACGCGGGCGTGGTGTGCCGGCGAAATCCACCGGCTGGTTCAGCGGCGTATCCACCCACGAACCCACCGGCGCCAGCAGCGCGTGCCAGTTGTAGCTGCGCAGGATCGGCATCACACGGGTGTAGAAGCTCGCGTAGCCGTCATCGAAGCTGAGCATGATCGCCTTCGCCGGCAACTCCGGGCCGCCGTTGCGGGCCGCCAAAATCTGGTCGACGGTGACGGGCTGGTAGCCGTTTTCCCGCAGCCACGCCAACTGCTCGATCAAACGTTCGGTGCGCACGGCCACGACAGCCTGATCGGGGTCGCGGTCCTCGATGTCGTGGTAGGCGATACCGAGGAAATGGTTCTTCGGCCACGCCGCTTCGCTGGCAGGCTTGAGCCGCTCGGCGGGTGGAGTGAAAGGTGCGGGTTGCTGGGCGCAAGCGCTGCTCAGCATTAACCCCAGGGCCAACAGGCAACGGGACAAGACGGGCATGATCGGACTCTTCTAGAAGCGGTAGGTGAGGTCGACGATCAGGCGCAGGTCGCTTTCGCGCTCACCGTCATAAGGTCGGCTGATCCAGCTGAGGTTGGCGCCGGTTTCGAGCACGTCGTTCCAGCGAAACCGCTGGCCGTAGCCCACCAGTGCAACACCGCCGGTACCGTAGTCGCGCTGGCTGTAGGTGCCCGCCCCCACCTGGAACTGCTGGCTCCACTGGGTTTCGTAGCGGTGGTAGAGCACGTGGTTGACGGTGGCCGTGGGCAGCACGCTGAAGTCCGAGCGCGGGTTGAAGTACGGCGTGTCTTCCTTGGTGTTGCGGCTGGTGCCGACTTCCAGGCCCAGGTCGACTTGCACCCCCGGCGAGCTGTACACGCCCTGGCGACCGGTGAGCAGCGCTTCAAGGCGGTTGTTGCCGTCGCTGAAGTGGGACGGGCTCAGGGCCAGTTTCCATTCGCGGCTTTCGTTGGCGCGCCAGCGGATAAACCCGCTGCCGCCGTTGGCAGTAATGTCGGCATTCAGTGCCCGCAGCGGGGTGCTCGCGGAGAGGTAATCGAGACTGCCGCCGTACTGCCATTGGTCATTGATGTCGCGGGCAATCGCGATGCGTGCGCCCTGCTTGTCGCCAAAGCCGTAGGAGTGGTTGGAGACCTCGGCTTCGAGGGTCATGTCGCGGGTGCGCCGCTCTACACCGAGGCGCTGCCAACGGTGTTGGCCGGTGCCTTCTTCGAAATCGGCGGTGGCGTAGCCGGCCCCGCCGAACACGCGCCAGTCTTCATCGATGGGCGGGCTGTAGAGCAAGGTTTCGATGCCGAAATCGCGGCTGCCGGACACCGCGCCCGCGCCGTCATCGCCGCCGCCGTTGCTTTTGCCGGTGTAGGCCTCGACGCGCAATTCGGCCATGTCGTGCACATCCCGCAGGCGGCTGAGGCGCTGTACCTGGCGGTTGTCCGGGGCGCGGTCGACCACGTCGTCGGTGAGTGCATCGAGCTGGCGCCATTCCTGCAGATCGAGGGCAGTGTGGCCTTGGGAAACCTCCAGGCCGATGTCCCGCGGGGCCTGGGCTTCGGTTTCCTTGAGGGTGTTTTCGGCGCGCCGTGGCCAGTCGCGGGCACGGTACATATCGGCCTGGGCCAGGCGCAGGCCGATATTGCCGGGGGCCTGTTGCACCAGGGCTTCCAGGCCTTTTTCGCTGGCGGGCAGGTCGGCGCCATAGGTGCCGGCCTGGGCGGCCAATTGTTGGGCGTCCATCCAGGCGTCGTTGGGGTTGCCGATGGGCAAGCCCTTGAGCTCGACCCGGGGTTTCTGGGTGCTCGCCAGGTTGTCGGCGACTTCGCGGGCTTCCACCACTTGATCGTTTTCGAGCAGGGCGTAGAACAGCGCGGTGCTGTCTTCGACGTGATCGCCGGCGTCCGCATCGCTTGCCGCCAGGGCCTGGCGATACAGCGGCGCGGCCTTTTCCGGCTGGCGCTGGTCGAGGTAGGCGGCAGCGACCCAGCGCAGGGCGTAGGTCGGCAGTTGCACGCCTTCGCCCTTCAAGACTTGGTAATCGCGGATCACCTCGGCGGTGCGCGCCCGGGCTTTCAGCGCGCCCAGACGGTCGATGCGCCAGCGCACCACGTCGTCATGGGCGTTGGCATCCGGTGTCCAGGTGGTGAGCAGTTGGTCGTAATCCTTGAGGGCACGGTCGGCGATGACGTAGCGCTCTTTTTCACTGCGGGTCGCGAACTCGGCCATGCGCACGCGCTCGGCGGCCAGGTCGCCTTCGAGGCGGCGTTGGGTGACCGGGTCCAACAGGCCAGGGCGCCGGGCAGCGAGGCGCAGGGCCGGTTCCGGCAGGCGCGCACGTTGCAGGGCGACGATGTATTCGCGGGCGACTTCAGGTTTGTTGCCGGCACGCATGAACGCCTGGTCGAATTCGAACAGCGCGTCATAGGTAGAACCGGCACGGGTCAGTGCGTAACCCAGGGCCATGCGGCGGTCGGCGTCGTCGGGCTTGGCGGCCACCAGGGCGCGGGTGCGCTGCACCGCTTCAGCGGTCTGGCCGGCGTCCGCCTGGGTCAGGGCCAGGCCGAGTTGCAGGTCCGGATTATTCGGCTCGCGCAGCAACGCCTGGCGATACACGGCAATCGCCGGTTCCCAACGCTGCTGGTTGCGATAGGTGCGGGCGACGGTGGCCAGCGCCTGGGTGGTGAGGGTGCGTGAGCGGCCCTGGGCCTCGTAGACCGTCAGCACCTCGGCGTCCTGGCGCGCCCAGCTGGCAATCAACAGGTGATCGCTGACCTGCCCCGAGGTCTGGCGCTCGGCGGGCATTTGGCGCAACAGGTTGAGGGCCGGACCATAGTTGCCACTGCGGGCCTGGTTGATCAGCGAATCATAGGCCGCATCGGCCGATGCCACGACGGGCCAGAGCAGTTGGCTGCACAGGGCCAGGCGGATAAACGGATGAATATTACGCGACATGTCGTCAGCTTCCTCACCAGGGAAAGCTGTAGCGATAAGTTCACCTGCACGACACTCCAGGCGGCCGGCATCTGATGACGCGGCCAAGCTTTCCCGGGGCGCAATATCCTTGAGGGGGGTACAAAAAAGGCCAATTCAGAACAATTGTTCAGAATTGGCCTACATCACTTTGAGCCGAGTCTTATTGAGCGCCGCTGACCGCGCCGAACTTGCCCAGCACAAAACCAATGAATTGCTCGACGGTCATTTTCTGGCCGTTGAAGGTCACTTCATTGTTGGCGTAGTGCAGCTTGGACACGATATCGGTACCCACCAGGGTCGCCAGTTGAGTACCTACGGCCATGCCGCTGATCATCTCGCTGGCCATCTGGGATTGCTGCTCGATGGCTTTCGGGTCGGTCACACCACCAATCTGCGCCTGCAGGCCGGCAACGTCCTGGATCATCGGCTTGGACAGGGTGAGGTTGGCGTCCAGCAACGCAACGATTTGCTTGCCCAGTTCAACCGGCGGCAGGTCCATGCTCGACGGCTTGGCGAAGTCCGCCACCAGGTTGAAGCGGCTCTCGCCATTGGTGGTTTTCAGCGACAGGTTTTCTACCGCCACTTGCGGCTTGGCAGCCAGCAGTTGGTCGACGTTGGCCTGGGCCAGGGTCTGCTCGGCTTCGGTCAGTTGCAACTCAGGCACGGGCTGGCCAGCAGCGGCAGCGGCCTGGGCCGGCTGTACTTTTTCCTGGTAGAGCTTGGTCAGTACCAGCATCGACGGGATGTCGACGTTCTTCATGCTGACGGCCATGGCCGCCGAACCCACGGGCTTGCCCTGGTAACCGATCTCGTCGATCTTGTAGTCGACGCGGCCGGCCAGGTTGTTGTCCTTGGTTTCGCTGCTGTCTTTCTGCTCAAAGTTCTTGAGAGTCAGCACTGCTTGCTGCGGGCCGAAGGTGACCTTGGTGTTGGTCAGCTCGACGGTGTTTTGCCCGGTGTAGAAACCGAAGGTGGTTTTTTCCAGGTTGCTGGCGATGGTCAGGCCGCTCAGCTCCGCATCCAGCTTGGCGTTGTTGGCATCGATGACCGAGACCTTGAGGCTGTCCATGTAGCCGCTGGCCTTGACCTTCTTGCCTTCGGCGGTGGAGTCGAAGTCGAGGTTGGCGCCGGAGAAGCTCACGGCCGACTTGTCGTCCTTGAGTTCCAGGGGCAGCAGTTCAACGTTGCCGGTCACCGAGCGGTCATAACCGATGTTGGCCACGCCTTTGAGGGGCGACACGTCCTTGCTGGCAGCGAACCATTTTTCGGTGGTGGGGTTTTTCTCGAGTTCGTAGTGACTGGTGGCCATGACCGGCAGCCACTTCAGCGACACCAGGCGCGAGAACGGCAGCGGGCCGTGTTCGATATGGTCGACGAACAGCAGTTCGGTGTCCTGATGATTTTCGCCGAACACCGCGCCCTGGGCCTTGAGGCGATAGTGGGCGGTGCTGCTGAACAGCTGGCGGTCGAGGGAGACCAGTTCGAGGGTCACAGTGCCGTCGACACCGGCCATGGAGGTCTGCAGTTCCTTGTTGGCGTCCTGGATGGCGGTTTGCAGCACCGGCTCCAGTTGCTTGCCGGTGTACCAGGCACCGCCTGCGCTGATTGCACCAATGGCGACGACGATACCCAAGAGAACGACTGCTGGCTTATTCATGTAGTGACCTGATCAAATCCTGTGAAGTGGGCTGTCTTCCCTGAACCCCGAAGGGTGTCGGCTCAAGCCCGCCGAAATCCGGGGAAGATTAGCATTGGCTGGCGTATGCAGCCCAATTTTTCAATAGGCGCAGACTTCAGCGCTGAACGGTAAAGTGCCTTCGCGAGCAAGCCCGCTCCCACATTCGACTGCATTCCAAAGATGGAACTCGATCGAATGTGGGAGCGGGCTTGCTCGCGAAGGCGTCAGTACAGACACCACAGATTTCAGGAATACTCGGTTTCGATCTCATCGAGTTGATGGTCGAAGCTTTTCAGGCGCGCCGTCCACGTATACACCAGCACCTCAAACTCACGGTGAATCACCGCATTGCCCGGCGTATCCGACTTGGGATCATAAAAATCCAGCTGGTAACGCTCTCGCGCCATCGCAGTGGCCACGTCGGATAATTCCCGGGCGTTATTCAGCCAATGCCGTCCGTCGGCGACTTGCCGATCAAGCATCACGCATTGTTTTTTCAGGGCTTCGAGGCTTTTTTCCAGCGGTGTGCCGGTCAGTTCGCCCATGACTTCCTGGAAGGTGCGCCCCGGCTGCCAGTAGCTGCCCCAGAAGTAGCGGTCGAACACCGTCTCGACCCGGCGCAGGGCAACCTTGGTGTCCCAGATCGCCACGCGGGTCTTGCCTTGTTCGAGCAGTCTTCGCTTGATTCGCTGGCCCTGGTAGGAGGCCCAGGCCACCACGCCGATGGACAGCACCGCGATCAGCGCGCTGGCGCTGTCGAGGAACACCATGGCCTTGTCGATTTGATGGGCCAGCATGATGCCGTAGAAGTAAGTCGCCGATAGCAACACCAGTGCGAAGAACACGCACCAGAAAGCGGGAGCATAAGGGTTTTTCATTATTGGAATCCCCATGAGCAAACGCGAGCAGTGACCAGCGGACCATCACGTAAGTCCGCCTGTCAAAGCATAGCAATCAGCTCAGGGTTTGCTGGCTTGTGTGGCTTGCGTTCGTCCACTTTCCCAGCCGCCGCCCAGGGCCAGGAACAAATCGATCTGGCTCATGGCAACCTGGGTGTTCGCCGCCGCCAATTGCGCCCGCACGTCGGTGTAGGTGCGAGTGGCTTGCAGGTCGGCCAGGAACGACGCGCGGCCGGCCTGGAAGAACCGGTGCGTCTGCTCCGCCGCCTCTTTGGCCGACGCGCCGGCATCCGCCAGGGCATCGCGGCGTCGCAGTTGCGCGGTGTATTGCGCGAGGCCCGTCTGGGTTTCACGGATAGCGTTGAGCACCACCCCGTCGAAGTGCGCCAGGGCGCCCTGGGTCGCGGCTTCGGCTTCGTGGATGCGGGCGCGGGCGCCGTTGGTCGGCAGCGTCCAGCTGATCAGCGGGCCAAAGCCCCAACGGTTGGTGGCCGGGGTGCCGAGGTCATCCAGGATGCCGACGGTGCCCACGGTGGCGCCGATGCTGATGTCCGGGTACAGCGCGCCGGTGGCCACACCGATGCGCGCGGTGGCCGCCGCCAGTTGGCGTTCGGCCTGGCGCACGTCAGGGCGACGCTTGAGCAGCGTGGCGCCATCGCCCACCGGCAACAACTGCGCGATGTGCGGCAGCTCGGCGCATTGGGCAGTGCCGGCCGGCAGTTGATCCAGCGGCCTGGCCAGCAACATCGACAGGCGGAACAGCCCGGCCTGGCGCAGTGCTTCATAGCGCGGCATTTCGGCGCGCAAGGATTTGTATTGGGTTTGCGAACGGGTGACCTGGGTTTCATCACCGCGCCCGGCATCCCGCAGGCGCTGGGTCAGGTGCGTGCTCTGGGCTTGCAGGTCGAGGGACTCGTTGGCGATCGCCAGCTCTTCGTTGGCCGCACACACCTGGGTGTAGGAGCGCACCACGTCCGCCACCAGCGTGATACGGGCGATATCGGACGCCGCCTGGGCCGCATCGGCAGTGGCCTGGGAGCTTTCAATGCCACGCTGCAAGGTGCCGAACAAATCGAATTGATAGGAGGTGCTGATACTGGCGCTGCCGATATTCGCCACCGGGACTTTTTCCGTCAGCAAATAGGCCTCACCCGATTCTTGCAGGCGCTGGGCTTCGGCCTTGGCGCCGGCACTCCAGCCGCCGGCCGATTCGGCTTGCTGCACCTGATAGCGCGAGCGCTGCAAGTTGGCCGCAGCCACCCGCAGGTCGGTGTTGGAGGCCATGGCCTGCTCCACCAGCTTATCCAGGCGCGGGTCCTGGTAGAGCTTCCACCAGTCCGCCGGTACCGGCGCCGACACCACATTGCTGCCCTCCCCGGCCAACTGGCCCTGAAGGTCACCGCGGTTCACGGCCGCCTTGTCCGGCAGTTTGTAATCGGGCCCCACCACTTGGCAGGCCGACAGCAACAACCCCAGCCCGGCGGTTGCTAAAAGCCGTTTCATGGCTTGTTCTCCGACTTGGGTTGGTCGTCGATGATCGACACGGTGGCGGTGCGCCCGGCAATCATGCGGAAGTCTGCCGGCACATCGTCAAACGCAATGCGCACCGGAATCCGCTGGGCCAGGCGCACCCAGCTGAACGCCGGGTTGACGTTGGGCAGCAGGTTGGAGCCGCTGGTGCGGTCACGGTCTTCGATACCGGCGACGATGCTCTGCACATGCCCGCGCAGGCGAGCGTTGTCGCCGATCACGCGGATGTCGACGCTCTGGCCGACGTGAATGCCGTCGAGCTTGGTCTCTTCAAAGTAGCCGTCGATGTGGAAGGAGTTGCTGTCCACCACCGACAACACCGGACGCCCGGCGGTCACGAACTCCTGGTTACGCGGCGCACGGTCGTTGATGTAGCCGTCCACCGGGCTGCGGATCACCGAGCGGTCCAGGTTGAGTTGCGCGGCATCCACCGCCACTTGCGACTCGGCCAGGGCCGATTGGGCACGGGCGACGCGGGACTGGCTTTCTTCCAGTTGCTCGCTGGCCACCAGGTTGCCGAGGCCACGGTTACGCTTGTTCTCGCGCACGGCCTGGGCCAGGGTTTCCTGACGGTCGGCCACGGCGGCCTGGGCCTGGCGCAGGGCCAGCTTGAAACGGTCCTGGTCGACGGAGAACAGCACCTGGCCGCGCACCACCAACTGGTTGTCGCGCACGTCCACTTGCTGGATCAGCCCGGACACGTCCGGGGCGATCTGCACGATGTCGGCACGGATGTGGCCGTCACGGGTCCACGGCGCGAACATGTAGTACATCACCATGCGCCACACCACGACGCAGGCGAAGGTCACCACCAGTAACGTCAGGACTACACGGCCAATGGTCAAAAAAGGTTTTTTCATGTCATGAGGTATCGACTGAGTGAATCCACTGCGCCCAGCAACAGAGCGTAGAGACCCACATTGAACAATGCCCGGTGCCAGACCAGGCGATAGAAGTGGACGCGGGTCAACAGCCCGTGCACCACCAGGTACAACACATACGTAATGCCCATCAGCACCA
The DNA here is from genome assembly GCF_058780865.1 of Pseudomonas sp. GP01-A4. Taxonomy (NCBI): domain Bacteria; kingdom Pseudomonadati; phylum Pseudomonadota; class Gammaproteobacteria; order Pseudomonadales; family Pseudomonadaceae; genus Pseudomonas; species Pseudomonas sp. GP01-A4. The sequence goes on along the minus strand of NZ_JBYSWF010000031.1, from coordinate 36,215 downwards.
GCAACGTGGGCAGGAACACCCCGCTGATATCCAGATCACCGATCATAAAGGCGCTCCATCGGGTAACGGCGCTTCCATCTCTGTGCCGCCAAGAAATTCCACGCCGGGCAACAGCGCCAGGCGCAAGCCGCTGAGGGCGTGCAACAAATGCAGGCGGGTTTCGTCCTCGCCTTGCAGGCCCTGGCCGTTGAGGGCGCGGCGGGTACGGTCGAGGGTCATCAGCAGACCGCTGGGGGCCGGCAGACGTTCACCGGCCTTGAGGCAGGCCTTGAAGTAACCGCCGACGCCTTCCACCACCTGGTTCAACAACACCCGCGGCACCCCGAGGATGCGCGGCGAGTACGCCAGCAGGTCCAGCAGGTTCAGCGCCACCCGCACTTCCCGCAGGGCGATGCCGGTGTCCTGGCCGGTCATGGCCAGGCGCGGCAGGTGTTGCATCAGGCGGTCGAGCATTTGCACGCCCATCTTGCGGTGTTCGGCCAGGGTCGCAGGCTCGGTCAGGGTGACGATGTCGCGCCAGCTGAAACGGGTCAGGCGCTTGGCCGCAAGCTCAGCGCCGAACGGCCGGGCAATCAGGGTCCAGACAAAGGCGAACAACAGGCCTACCGGGCCCGCCAGGTTGGAGTTGGCAAAGGCCAGGAAGTCCGCGTCGTAGGCACCCTGGATGCTGATGAACGACGAGGTGTTGACCAGCGTCAGCAGCATGCCGAGGTAGAAACGCGGCTGTACCGTCAGCGTGCCGATGCAGATAAAGGGCACCGAAAACGCCAGCACCAGCATCGGGAAATCATGCAGGTTGGGCAGCACCAGAAACAGGTAGAGGCTGGCGAACAGCACCGACATCGCCGTCCAGAAAAAGAACCGGTAGATCTGCGGCGCCGGGTCGTCCATCGAAGCGAAGAAGCTGCAGGCCACCGCCGCCAGGATCACTGCACTGCCACCGTCGGTCCAGCCCAACAGGATCCACAGCACCGAGGCGACGATGATCGCGGTGACGGTGGAAAACGCCGAGTAGAACATCAGGCCACGGTCGAGGAACGGTGTCAGCCGGCCCAGGCGCCAGTGGCGGTAGACCGCGCGCCAGCTGTCCTGGCTTTCGCACTGGATGGCGGCTTGCAGGCTGCGGCAGTCTTGCCACAGATCCACCCACTCGCCGAGGCGATACAGGGCGTTGGAGAACAGCAACTGGTGGCGGTCATCCAGGGCGTCGGCATCGGGTTGCAGGGCTTCGATCTGGTCGCGCAGAACACGCCAGCGTTCGAGGGGCGCGTCCTTTTGCGTGCTGTCCAGCCACTCGTTGGCGGCGGTCAGCAACGGTGTGAAGCGGTCGAGCAATTCCGGCGCGCGATGTTCCAAGGCGTACACGGCGTCGTCGAGGGCATCGATCACCGGCAGCAGGTGGATCATCCGCCCGCGCAGCTCCTTGGTGTTGCGCACCGTTTGCGGCCGCGAGCCCTCATGGGGCAACTGGCCGATCATCAATTCCAGGGTGTTGAAGGTGGCAACCATGCCGCCGCGCAGGGTGCTGATTTCTTCGGGCTGGACGTTGCGGCTGAGGAAGCGCCGGCTGTAGACCTGCGCGTCGGCAAACCACTTGCTTACCGAGTCATCGAACACCGGCGCCAGGCGTCGCGGCCAGAACATCGCCCCCACCACCGCCGCCACGGCGATGCCGAGGAAGATCTCTTCGGTCCGCGCTTCGGCCACATCCCACACCGCCAGCGGGTTATCCACCACCGGCAGGGCGATCAGCGGCAAGGTGTAGCCGGCCAGCATCAGCGCATAGCTGTTGGCGGTGCGCAGGTGCAGGGACAGGAACAGCAGAATCCCGGTCCACAGCGCGATCACCACCACCAACACGTAAGGCGTCTGCACAAACATCGGCACAAAAAACACCGCAGCGGCCGCGCCCATGAAGGTACCGACCGCCCGGTACAGCGCCTTGGAGCTGGTAGGGCCGACAAACGGGCTGGACACGATATACACCGTGGCCATCGCCCAATACGGACGCGGCATTTGCATCAGCATGGCGATGTACAACGCGATCATTGAAGCGGCGAATGTCCTTACGCCGTAGAACCAATCCTTGGCCGGCGGCATGCCGGTAAAAAATCCGTTCAAGAACTCACAACCATGGGATGTTGATTGGCGCCTTCGAAGGCCCGCAGTACACGCAAAGCAGCTTCCAGGTCATCGGGATCGATGGTGGCCAGCACTTCCCGGCGCAGGCGCACCAGTTGCTCTTCCACTGCCTGCACCAGCTCGCGGCCACGCTCGGTGAGGCTCAAGGCCTTGGCGCGGCGGTCGTGGATATCTTCGGTGCGGCACACATAGCCGGAACTGCACAGCTGGTCCAACAGCCGCACCAGGGACGGGCTTTCCATCCCGGCCGCCTGGGCCACCTTGACCTGATGCACACCGTCGCCGAGGCGGCCGATCATCAGCAGCGGCACGGCGCAGGCTTCGGAGATGCCATAGCTGACGAGCGTGGTCTGGCAGATTTTGCGCCAGGTCCTGGCACCTACCACCATGCTGCTGCTGATGTTCATCTGGAGTTGTTCGAGGGTCTGGGACACTGGATTATTCGCATACAGTTAGTTTGCTAACTATCAATATGGTCGATGGATCCAATGCAGTCAAGTTTTGATACAAATTTGCGGATGGGTGGATGGCCCGTGGGCTAAGTAAAGCTGGTTTGGGGAAAGGTGGTTTGCTGTCAGCAACCGTCAGTCGCCTCACTCAGCTCACATGCGTCGTCAGGTATGCACGTTGTATATACTTCGTACATACCAATCTAGAGCATTCACTTATGTCAAAACTAGCCGTTTTCACCTTGAAGCTTGAGTCGGAACTACGCGACCAATTCATGGCCGAGTGCGAGGCTACCCACCGTCCTGCATCGCAAATCGTGCGAGATATGATGCGTCAGTTTGTCCAGGCCCAGCAGGAATCACGGGAGTACGACGCGTTCTTGCAGCGTAAAGTAGACGCCTCTCGCGCCTCGATACAGGCAGGCAGAGAGATTTCCAATGAGGATTTGGAAGCTGAGTTTTCTGCGAAACGTGCTCACGTAGATAATCAGGAATGAGGGTTGCCTGGACGCCGGAAGCGGCGCAGGACCGTAGGGATATCTGGGACTTTTTATTTGAGAAAAACCCACAAGCCGCAGCCGATATGGATCGACGCTTCAGCAGTGCAGTGCTGGGGCTGGCAAAACACCCAGAAATCGGCCCACTCGGCAGGATCACAGGCACACGCGAAGTCATTCCTCATCCAAGCTACCGCCTTGTTTACCAACTTGAGCCCGACGTAGTAAGGGTCGTGGCGCTTGTGCACACCGCTCGCCAATGGCCACCAGAGAAAGCAACCGCCTCTTGACGGCCTAGACTCCTCGCCCCTCTCTCAACCGCAAATTCAACTCATCCACCACCTCCGCCCAATCCGCATCCTCCAGAATCTCTTCACGCAAAAACGCCCGCTGAGCCGGCGTCCAGAAAAAAGCATCCGCCAGGTGCAGTTCGGGTTTGAGTGGGGAGTGGACCGCGATGAACCGCTCGATACTGACCGGGTCTTCCGGCAAACCGAGCTGTTTGAACAACGATGGCAAGTTGTGGACTGGGGATTCCATGAGGCGTTCCTGGAGAGTAGGTTCACCTGAGTCTAGCCCCCCAGGCGAACATAAACCTCTCGGGTGTTGCGCAGATTAATCACAGCCCTCACGGTGCACGCCCGCTGGCGCGTTACACAGCACGAACAGCCGGGCCCGCGCGCCGCCGCCGTCCTGCTGGCTGAGCTGACGCCATCCGGCCGGCAACGGGGCAAACTCATCCGGCGGCTCCGCGGCGCTGATCAGCCATACACGCTGGATCTCGGCGGGTAACGCCGACAAGCGATCAAGGTAGATGCGCCCGCCATCCTGGTCCACCAGGGTGCCAAAACCATAGGCATTAGGCCGGGTGGACTTGCCGGCGGCGGTCGGCGGTGTGAAAAGCTGCAACTGGGCGTCGGTCTCATCGTAATAGACGTAGGGCAGGTACCACAGCATGTCGCTGATGACGATGCGGTCATCTTCCTGGTAGTTGCGATTGACGAACTCCACCACCACGTTGAATTGATCATGCTCATCGACGGTGGAGTTGGTTTTCACGCCCACCAGCTCGACCCCGACAAACAACACGAAGACTGCCGCCGCTGCGAGCGGCAGGCGCGGCGACAGACGGTCGACGGCCAACGCCGCGATGATCGGCAAACTCATCGCGTAGGCGGTGAGATAACGCTCGATAAACACCGGGGAAATAAACGAAACCCCATAGACCAGCAGCACCGGCAGCATGAAAAAAAGCCCCAGCAGCCAGCCAAAGCGAAAGCGGCTTTGATCGCGCCAGGCAGTCACACCGACCAGCGCCATCAGCAATAACGGAAACACCACAAAGAGCGGTCGCCACAAGTGGTCGCCGGGGTCCTGAATGAGGAACTGCCACACCATCGACGGCACGGAATACAGGTTGACCGGGTCTTCCCAGCCAATATCACCGCCCACCTTGAGTTCTTCGGTGTGCTGCACCAGGCCCAGCAGATTCGGGAGCCAGGGCAAGTACAGCAACACAATGGCAACGTTGGCCACCCACCAGCCCGCAAGCGTGACCAGGCGCAGGCCGCCGGCCCGTGGCTGGCGCAGCAACAGCAGCCATGACCAATGCACCAGCACGCACAACGCGGTGAAATAGTGGGTGTAGAAGGCTGCCGTCATCAACAGCGCATAGGCCACCAGATAGCGCTTGCGCTCAGGCTGGCGGACCCAATACACCAAGGCCAGGGTGGCGGCCAGCAGCCACACGCCCAGCAGCGAATACATCCGCACTTCCTGGCTGTAGCGCACTGCCGTGGGCAGCAACGCCAACAGAATCCCGGCCAGCACCGCCGCGCGACGGGTCGCGATCAGTCGTGTCAGCCAGATTCCCAGGCCGACTGCGACCACACCGGGGATCGCACTCATGCTGCGCAGGGAGAAAATGCTGTCGCCGAACACCTCGATCCAGCCGCGCAGCATGAAGAAATACAGCGGCGGATGAACGTCATGTGCGGCGTGAAACCACAGGTCTTCCAGGGAATACTCGGCGAGCAGCAGGCTTGAACCTTCATCGCCCCAGATGGCGGAGGCGGTCAGGCCATAGAAACGCATGGCCATGGCCAACGCCACCAGCGGTACCCACCACAACCGAGCCAGCCAGCCGGCATTCTCCCAAAGGCCAGGATTGAGCACGGGCAATGCCCCGGCCTTGTTGTCTTGTTCCGCCACAGAGCGTCGCACCTCTACTTCCTCACCCACTACTGAACCTGCGCTTGCGCGAACACCCGCCACTCTAGGTCAAAAGGCCTTGATTCGCCCGCTGTTTTGCATGGATTTGACCAACCATCCGCCAATCGGACAAATCTGAATTTTGCGCAGGACGTCTCCGACGCTTTCATCGGATCACGCTATGATTGCTGCCTTCCATGGATTCAGGATCAAGGACATTTCATGCGCATCGGTCTTCTGTCACCCCTGGCACTGGCATTGCTCGCCACCCTTCCCCTCCAGGCCCACGCCAGCGGCGATGACTCTTGCTACCCGGATTGGCGGGTGTCGCGCAACAGCCTGGACGTGTGCAGCAACCTGCCCTTCCTGAGCCCCGGCAATGACAGCCGGGTCAACCTGCGGCTGTTGCTGGCGGACAAAAACGTCATGCCGCTGGCGCCGAATGCCTTGGGCGAGCAGGACGTGTCCGAAGGATTTGGCCCGGTGCCCTTTCCGGTGTATCGGCTTATGCCGGCTGCGGATGAGCCCGACAACAAACCCGACGACTCGCGCACCGCCGAACTGGATGCACTGCTCAGCCCGCTGGGCATCACCCGCGACGACGCCGAGACCGCCGGTGAAGCCTTCCTTTCCGGCGAAGGCAGCCGCTGCCGCAGCAACGCCGATGACAGTGCCGCCGCGTTTATCAGCCAGGTGGTGAAGGCCGATGTACCGCAGGCCGAGCGCCAGTTACTGGCCAAGCTGCGGCTGCAGATGCTCGGCAGTTGTTCCTCGGACGGCGTAGCGGCAGGCGAGGCCGACCAAATCAAATCGGCAGACGGCCAGGCATTGCTCACCTATCTGAAAGCCGCCGGGGACTTTTACAGCGGACGCTTCAGCGATGCGCAAAAAGGTTTTGCCGGGCTGACGAGCAGCTCGCTGCCCTGGCTGAAGGAAACAGCGCTGTACATGACCGCCCGCACCGCGCTGAACGACGCCCAGCAAAATGCCTTCGATGAATACGGCACGCCGTCGCTTGAACATGTGGATAAGTCTGCCCTGCAACGGGCCGAAAGCGCTTTCGACGACTACCTGAAAACTTATCCACAGGGCGAATACGCCGCCTCCGCCCGTGGCCTGTTGCGCCGGGTGCACTGGCTGGCGCCCAACCCCGACAAACTGGCGGACGACTTTGCCTGGCAACTGACCCAGGCCACCGATGCCCAGCGCAACGTGTCGCTGGATGAACTGGTGCAGGAAGCGGACACCAAGCTGCTGACCAGCACCACGGCACCTGTGGGCAACCCGCTGATCCTGGCCCTCAACGACCTGATGTGGATGCGTGCCGGTGAGCCGCCGAAGCTCACGCGTGAAGCGCTCGATGCACAAAAAGCGGTGTTCGCGCAGGAGCCCGCGCTGTATGCCTACGTGCAGGCGGCGTTTGCCCTGAACGTCGAGCATCAGCCCGACCGTGCCTTGAAGCTGCTGCCGCAAGACGTGCCGTCGAATCTCGACTACTTCGCTTTCAGCCAACAGACCCTGCGTGGCCTCGCGCTGGAAGCCAAGGAAGACTGGAAAGCCGCCGAGGCGCTGTGGCTGCAACTGCTGCCGCTGGCCAAGCAACCGTTGCAACGTGACCAGCTGGAGCTGGCATTGGCGATGAACTACGAACGCAGCGGCCAGCTGGCCAAGGTATTCGCCGCCGATTCGCCGATCAGTGCCAAGCAGGTGCGCTATATCCTGCTGCGCAACGTCGCCGGTCCCGACCTGCTGCGCCAACAGCTTGCCCATGCCGAAGACCCGGTAGAGCGCCAGACTGCGCAATTCACGCTGCTCTATAAAGACCTGCTGCGCGGCCAGTTCGAGACCTTTGCCGAGGACCTCAAGCAACTGCCCGCCTCGGTTCCCGATGACAAGCTCGGCACCAGCCTGGGCTACGTCTACAGCGGCGGCCAGTCGTTGAGACTGTTCCAGTGGAACGGTGACAAGGCCGAGTCCGGCTACACCTGCCCGAGCATCGCGCAAATCGCCAGCACCTTGCAGGCCGATCCGAAAAACCCGCAGGGCCTGAACTGCCTCGGTGAATTCGTCCTGCGTAACGGTCTTGACGGCATGCCCCTGGAACAAGCGCGCTCCGCCGGCAGCCTGGGCAGTACCGCCTCGCCCTTCAAGGGTGAAACCTTCTCGCGACTGGAGGGCTACAAGCGGGTGATCGGCAATCCCAAGGCACCGCGAAACGACAAGGCCTACGCGCTGTTTCGTGCCATCAACTGCTACGGACCCTCGGGCTACAACAGTTGCGGTGGCGAAGACGTCGACAAGAACGTGCGCAAAGGCTGGTTCCGCCAGTTGAAAACCGGGTTCGCCGACACCCAGTGGGGCAAGTCGCTGCAGTACTACTGGTAAGCCGTGAAGCGTTTCTGGCTCGCCCTGCTCCTGCTGGCAAGCCCGGCCTTCGGCGCGGTAGACGCCCGCGACCATGATGCGTTCTGGCTGTGGAGCGGCGTCGCGCCGCAGCCGGTGCTCAAGCAGGCGAAAACCCTGTACATCCTCCAGGGCCAGATCAACTCGACCCGCCGCTCGCCCCGGCGTGGCGTGCAATTCATCGCCCAGGGCATGAGTGTGCCGCGCATCACCCAGGGTGAAATCTGGGTGGTGTACCGCGCCCACACCCTGCACTGGCCCGAGTCGGTGTACAGCCAGATGCTCGGCCAGGTGCAACGCTGGCGGGATGCGGGCAACCCGGTGGTGGGCGTCCAGATCGACTTCGATGCGCGCACGCAATACCTCGACGAATACGCGGATTTCCTGCGTGACCTGCGCCAACGCTTGCCCAAGGACCTACGCCTGAGCATCACCGGGCTGATGGACTGGAGCAGCAACGCCGACCCGGCCGCCATCGCACAACTCAAGGGCGTGATTGATGAAGTGGTGGTGCAGACCTACCAGGGGCGCCACAGCATTCCGGACTACGCGGCCTATCTGCCACGGATGAACCGGTTGGGGGTGCCGTTCAAGATTGGGTTGATTCAGGGTGGAGAGTGGGAGGAGCCGGGGTATTTGAAGGGCAGTGAGTGGTTTCGAGGGTATGTGGTGTTTTTGCAGAATCCCTGAGTGCCCACGGTCCTTGGACTGTGGGCACTCAGGGCTAAAAAACGCCCGCGAATGACCGGTATCTACCAGTCATAAGTCAAGCTCGACACCACCGTGCGCCCTTCCCCGTAGTAACAATCCAGGTCACTGGTGCATTGCGACACGTAGGTCTTGTTGGTGAGGTTCTGCACGTTCATTGCCAGCTTCACGCCTTTGAGCTTGAACGCCGAGCGGTCCAGGTCGTAGCTCAGGCTGGCGTCGTAGACGGTATAGGACGGAATGCTGAACGCCCCTGCGTAGTAATCACCAAAGCTGCTGCGAACGTAACGCGCGCCCAATCCTGCGCCAACACCGGCCAGGGGTGTGTCGCCAAGGACGGTGTAGTTGACCCAGACCGAAGCGGTAAGCGGCGCAATGCCGGCCGGATGCCGGCCCTGACGACCGTCGTTGTCCTTGGTGTACTTGATGTCATTGCGCGCCGCTGACGCGACCACGTCCCAGGCATCGCTGAGGGACGCCTTGGCTTCCAGCTCCACGCCACGTGAGCGCATGGCACCGCTCTGGGTGCTGAAGGTGGTGTCTACCGGGTTGGTGGTCAGCACGTTTTTCTGATCCAGTTGATAGACCGAAACCTGCACAAAACTCTTCTGACCCGGCGGCTGGTATTTCAGGCCGACTTCGTACTGGTTGCCGGTAGAGGGGTCAAATGGTTTGCCGCTGATATCGGTGCCCGACAGCGGCAGGAAGGATTCGGAGTAGCTGACAAACGGCGCCAGGCCATTATCGAACAGGTACACCAGACCGGCCCGGCCGGTGAACGCCTGGTCTTTGCTGCTGGTGCGGGTGTCGGCCAGTGGCTCCTTGTTGACCACGTTGGCCCAGTCGTAGCGCCCGCCAAGGACCAGCGCCCACTTGTCCAACTTGATCTGGTCCTGCACGTACAAGCCGGTCTGGGTCACGGTGCGGTCCCAGCGATAAGGCTGGCCGAAATTCAGCCGCTGGCCATAGACCGGCTTGAACAGGTCGATCACCGGCGGATTACGATCGTACAGGCCGTGGAATTGCGAGTTGAAGTGGTAGTAATCCAGGCCAACGATCAACGTGTGGGACAGGGCGCCGGTGTCGAACTCCGCCTGGGCGATGCTATCCACACCGAATACTTTGTTGTGCTGCGACCAGTCCACACCGAAGCGTTGCAGATAGCGTTGGTCTTGCACGCCGGTTACCGGGTTGGGCACAAATCTGTAGCCGTGCAACGGTGCGGTGTAGCGGTCGTCCACTTCGGCGTAGCGAGCGTTTTGCTTGAGGGTCCAGGTGTCGTTCAGGCGATGGGACACCTCATAGCCCAACACGTACTGCTCGCGATTGTACTGGTTGACGCCTGGCTCACCGATGAACACATCACGCTTGATCTTGCCGTTGGGGTTGTCCCAGATCGTCCCGGACGCGGGCAACCCCTGGGCCTCGGGCACGCCTTTGTCTTTCTGGTACTGGGCGAACACGGTCAGGCGCGTGTCGTCGTTGGGCTGCCAGGTCAGGCTGGGAGCGATGAACTGGCGTTTGTTCTCGACGTAGTTGATCTCGCCCTGTTCGTCCTTGGCCAGGCCGGTGAGGCGATAGAGAAACTCGCCCTGCTCATCCAGCGGTCCTCCGAGGTCGATGGCGGCGCTTTTGTGCTCGTAGGTGCCGGCCTCCAGCACCACTTGATGCACCGGGGTTTCGCTGGGGCGCTTACTGACCATGTTGACGATGCCACCCGGTTGGTTCTGCCCGTACAAGACCGAGGCCGGCCCCTTGAGCACTTCGATGCGCTCCAGGGAATAGGGCTCGATCTGCAAAGCACCGCCGGTGCTGCCGCCGCCGTAGGGCAAGTGCAAACCGTCGAGGTACAGCGGCGTCGGCGTAAAGCCACGGGAAGTAGGCTCATCAAACAGTTTGACCCGATCGGAAAAACCGCCGGCCGTCATGCCCGGTGTATAGAGCAACGCCTGGGTAACGCTTTGCGCGCCCCGCGCCTTGATCTCGGCGGCGGTGATGACGTTGATGGTCTGGGGGATTTCCACCAACGCCGAATCGGTCTTGCTGCCGGTGGCGCTGCGCTTGGCAACGATGCCGTCGACCGGGCCCCAGGCCGTTTCCTGATCCTGTTGACCACTGATCTGCGTCGCACCGAGTTGCAGCGCGCCGCTCGCGGGCAGGGCCTGCAATGACCAGCCGCCCTGGGATTGCACCGCGACCAATCCGCTGCCGGCCAACAAACGCTCCAACCCTGGCCCGGTGGCGTAGCGGCCCTGCAAGCCGGCGCTGCGCTTGCCTTGGGTCAGCAAGGCGTCCACCGACAACAGAATCCCCGAGGCGCTGGCGAACTGGTTCAAGGCCTGGTCGAGGTTGCCCGCCGCAATGTTGTATTGGCGCAGGGCTTCAGCACTCTCCTGGGCCTGGACCACGCTCGGCACCACAGGCGCCGTCGCCAGCAGACTGACAAACAGGCCACGGCGCAGGGCGCGGGCCAGGGGTTGGATTGGGTGGTGCGACATTGCAGGGCTCCCCGTGAGAACGCTTCTTGATTGGCTTTCAAGAGGTATCCCGGACGGGGTTGGAAAACCGACAAGCCGTAGGCAAAAAATTTTTTAGCCCCGCGCCTTGATCGTGACCCAATAGCGCGTCACCGCCTGTACCTGCACCGGCAACGAACGCTCAAGCGCGTGGAGAATCGCGTCGGTGTCATTCAGCGGAAACACGCCGGTCAACAGCAAGCCGGCCACTGCCGCATCGCAGCGCAACAGCCCCGGGCGATAACGGCTCAACTCAGCAACGAACTGCCCCAGCGGCTGGCGCTCGGCGATCAAGCGGTTCTCGGTCCAACTGCTGGCATTGGCATCCACCGGCACCAGCGTCGAAGTCCGGCTGGCGCTGAACCACAGGCTGTCCCCGGCATTCATCTGCACCGCCGCACCGCGCACCGGACGTACCTGCACACGTCCTTCATACAGGTCGACGCGGCTGCCATCGTCCACTTCACGCACGGCAAACCGGGTGCCCAAGGCCTGCACATCTCCGGCCGGGGTTTCGACGATCAATGGCCGGGACGGATCGTGGCCGCTGGTCAGCAGGATCTCGCCGCGTATCAGGCGGATACGCCGCTCACTGGCGCTGAAGCGCAAGTCGACCGCGCTGTTGCTGTTGAGGTCCAGGCGCGTGCCATCGCTCAAGGTCAGGTGGCGAATCTCGCCCGTGGCGGTGCGGTATTCGGCAAACGCCGCCTGCCAGGGCTGGCTGCTTTGCACCAGATAGCCGCTGCCACCGGCCACCAGCAACAGCCCGAGCAGTTTCAAGGCGGCGCGGCGTTGGGTGTCCGGTGTATCGCGTAACACCGCACGGGCACTGTCGACAGGCACACCGCCAAGGGTTTGCTGTAACTGCTGCAAGCGCTTCCAGGCGCGCCGGTGTTCCGGATCGGCCTCCTGCCAGCGCGCGAAGGCCTGGCGCTGATCGCCGTCCATCTCGCCGCCCCATTGCAGCATCAACCACTCGCTGGCCTGCTCGACAATGGCCGGGGCAATCGGCGCTTCGTGCCGGGTTCTCATTCTTCGTAGACGACCTGGTAGCAGGCGAGAATCGCCCGGGTCATGTACTTCTGCACCGAGCTGACAGTGACCTCCAGGCGCTCGGCAATCTGTGCGTAGCTCAGCCCTTCGAACTGCGACAACAGAAATGCGCGGCGCACGTTGTCGGGCATGCGGTCGAGCATGGCGTCGATCTGCATCAGGGTTTCGAGGATCAGTGCGCGGGTTTCCAGGGACGGGGATTCGGGCTCCGGCAGGTGGGCAATGCTTTCCAGGTAGGCACGCTCGATGCGCAGGCGTCGCCATTGATCAATCACCAGGTTGCGGGCGATCTGCGTCAGGTAGCTGCGGCTTTCCTTGTCACCGGGAAAGCGCCCCGATACCAGTAAGCGCAGGAAGGTGTCCTGCGCCACATCGGCGGCGTGTTCGCGATCCCCCAGGCGTTTGCGCAGCCAGCCTTGCAGCCAGCCATGATGGTCGCGATACAGGAGATGAAGCTGTTGCCGGCCGTCAGTCGCGGTGTCCATGAAAAGCTCGGATACGTTATTGAGAGCAATTATCATTACACCTTGTTGCGTGGCTGGCAAAGTTCTTTGTCATTCAGCGTCCGGCGGTCTGCAACGGGTACACCGATTCCCAGCCCCCGCCTAATGCCTTGTACAACCCGACCATGGCCAGGGACACGCCGGTGGAGCTTTCCACCCACTGCTCCTGGGTCGCCAGCAACGCACTTTGCACGGTCAGTACGTTAACGAAATCCACCACGCCTTCGACGTATTGATGCTGCGCGGTGCTGAGGGCGATCTGGTTCTGCCGCACGGCTTCGGCGAGGCTGTCGCGCCGCAGTTGGCTGGCGTTGTAGCGGGTCAGTTGATCGTCGATTTCATGCCAGGCCCGCAGCACGGTCTGCTGGTAGGCCAGGGCCGCCTCCTGTTGCTGGGCTTCGCGCAGATCGAGCATGCCTTGCAACCGGCCACCGTTGAAAATCGGCAAGCTCAGTTGCGGGCCGAAGGCGAATGCACGCGAACTCCACGAGCCGAAATCCGCCAGCTGCAACGCCTGGGAGCCCACGCTGCCAGACAGGGTGATGCGCGGGTAGAAGTCGCCCTTGGCCACACCAATGGAGGCGGTGGCCGCATGCAAGCGAGCTTCGGCCTGGCGGATATCCGGGCGGCGCTCGGCCAGTTGCGACGGCAGGCCGATGGCGACCTGGCGTTGGGTTTGCGGCACCGCAGCGTCCTTGGACAGCTCGGCGTACAAGGCTTGTGGCGGTTCGCCCATCAGCAGGCTCAGGGCGTTGATCAACTGGTCCTGGCGTTGCTGCAAATCCGGCAGGCGCGCCTCGATGGCGGCCACTTGAGCAGCGGCTTCGGCTACGTCCAGGTCAGTGGCGACACCATCAGCCAGGCGCAGTTGCGAGAGCTTCAGGCTGTGGCGCGCCACCTCGAGGTTTTGCTCGGTGACGGCGCGGGTGTTTTGCACGCCGCGCAGTTGGATGTAGTCCTGGGCGGTTTCCGCCAGCACCGACAACAGCACCGCGCGGCGGTCGTTTTCGGCGACTTGCAGGGTGGCGTCGGCGGCTTCGGTTTCGCGTTTTACCCGGCCCCAGAAGTCCAGTTCCCAGGCGGCGGAGAAACCCATGTCCCACTGGTTGAACGCCGAGCGGCCGTTCTTGCCCGAGGCATCGCTCAAGCCATCGGCGCTGTTACGCTGACGCAGGTAATCGCCGGTGGCGTTGACGGTCGGGTAGCGCTCGGCGGTGATCACCTGGCGCGCTGCGCGGCTTTGTTGCAGGCGGCTGCTGGCGAGTTTCAGGTCAAGGTTATCGGTCAGCGCGCGATGGGTAAGCGCGGTGAGCTGCGCGTCGTGGAACACTTCCCACCAGCGCTCTTCCAGCGGGTCGTTGACCGCGTGGCTGGCGGCTTGCCGGCCATGGGGCTCGGTCCATTGGCCGACGGGATTCAGCGGGCGCTGGAAGTCCGGGCCGACGGTGCAGGCACTCAGGGTGAGCAGGCTCAAGGTTAACCAGGCAAGGCGTCTCATTGCTGCGCCACCTCACGTTGCTGGGCGGCGGCGTGGGTGTCGACGCTGGCTTCCACCGACATGCCGACCCGCAGGCGCTCGGTCAACGCCTGGCCGGGCTCCAGGATGATTTTTACCGGAATACGCTGCACCACCTTGGTGAAGTTGCCGGTGGCGTTATCGGGTTTGACCGAGGCAAATGTCACGCCGGTAGCTGGCGCCAGGCTTTCGAGGTGGCCCTTGAGCACTTCGCCGTCGAGGCTGTCGACCTTCACGTCCACCGTTTGGCCAGCGTGCATGTGGGACAACTGGGTCTCCTGGAAGTTGGCCACCACGTAGGCCTCGGACAGCGGTACCACGGCGAGGATCTTGCTGCCCGGCGTCACATAGGCGCCGACCCGCACCGCGCGCTCGCCGACCATGCCGTCCACCGGCGCGACGATGCGGGTGTACGACAGCTGATAGCTGGCCATTTCCAGTGCGGCCTGGGCACGTTTCAGGCCGCCCTCTGCCGCATCACGCTGGGCGCTGAGGATTTCCACCTGCTTGCGTTCAGCGGCCAGCACCGCCGTGGCATTCGCCAGGCGTGCGGTGGCCTGGTCAATACGCGTCTTGGCTTGCTGGGCGTTCTGTACGGTGCCGGCGCCTACACCCGCGAGGTGGTTGTAGCGGTTCAGTTCGTGTTCGGCAAACGCCACTTCGGCGCGATCTGCCGCCACAGTCGCCTGGGCCTGGGCAATCACCGAGCTTTGGCGCTCCAGGGTTGCCGTGGCATTTTTCAGCTGCGCCTGGGCCACCAGCGTATCGGCATCGGCCGCCTGGGCAGCGGCGCGGAAGTCACGGTCATCAATCAGCGCCAGCAACTGCCCGGCCTTGACCCGCTGGTTGTCTTCCACCAGCACTTCCTTGATGAAGCCGGCCACACGCGGCGCCACCAGGGTGTAGTCAGCGGCGACGAAGGCGTCGTTGGTGCTCTGGCGTTTGCTGCCGAACACACCCGGCGCCAGCAGGTAAACCAGCACACCTACGGCAAACACGGTGATGACGGTTACAGCGATTTTGTCTTTGCGTTTCATAACAATCCCTTTGGCTCAGTGAGCAATCAAGTCGGCGCGCGGGGCGGATAAATCCGCGTCGGCATCCAGAAAATCAGCAGGATCAACGCCGCCGCGACACCGGCCATGACGTAGTAGAGATCCGAAGAGGTGAGCACCACGGCCTGCTCGTGCAGCCGATGGGCAAGGCCGGCGGCATCGCTGCCGGCCAGGGGCGAGTTGCCCAGGCTGTCCACCAGCATGGTCGAGTGGAAATGCAGGCGGTGTGTGGTCAGGGCATCGAGCACGCCGGTGGCGACCACGGCGGCCAAGCCTTTGACGGTGTTGAACCACGCCGAGGCGAAAGGCCCGTCCTGGGGCGTGATGCTGCCGGTGGAGAGCATCAGCAGCGGCAACACCGCCATCGGTTGCCCGAAGATTTGCAGCAGTTGCAGCACGTAGAAATCATCGCGAATCCATGCCGACGTGAGTTGCGCCCCGCCCACGCAGGACAGGATCAACATGCTCAAGCCAATGCCCAATACCCAACGGCAATCGACCCAGCGCAAGTTGCACAACGCCGCCACCAACGGCAGTGCGATCAACTGCGGCAGCGCCATGATCAGCATCACCGGTGCAGTTTGCAGCGGGCGGTAGCCTTGGACCTGGGCCAGGTAGCTGGACGGAATGATCGTCACCGCCAGCAGCACGATCAGCACCCCGGCGAGCACAATCAGCGCGAACGACAGATTGCGTAGCCCAAGCATCTGCAACTTGAAAAACGGCATCGGGTGCGACCACTCGTTGATCATGAACAGCACCAGCAACACCAGGCCGCCGATCAACAATGAGGTAATCAGCGGCGACTCGAACCAGTCCAGCCGATTGCCCTGCAACAGGCCGATCACCAGCATGCAGATCGCCGGGAACCCCAGCAGCAGACCACGCCAGTTGAACTGCTTGAAGCGCTCCAGGCGCAGCGGGTCCTGGGGCAAGCCGTAGGCCACGGCCGCCATGGCCAGCAGGCACGGCCCGACAATCTGCCAGAACGCCCATTGCCAGCCGACGTATTCGGTCCACATGGCCGCCAGCGGTGTGCCGAGGCTGGGGCCAAAAGTGGCCGTGAGAGCATAGCCGGCGAGGCCGTACAGCTTGACGTTGGCCGGCAGGAACCGCAGGGCCACGGTCATCAGCATCGGCGGCAAGGCGCCACCGGCCAGGCCTTGCACGGTGCGCAGGATCAGCAGGCTTTCGTAGTTCGGTGCGAACGGGCACAGCACGCCAAGCACGGTGAACAGGCCGATGGCGCAGAGGGTGAAACGGCGCAGAGAGAACGTCACCGAACACCAGGGGTGCAAAGGCCATCGCCGAGACAGAGGTGGCGGTGTAGGCAGCCACCAGCCAGGTGCCTTCGTCGAAGCCGATGTACATCGCACCGCGAATATCGGCGAGAGCGACTTTGGTCACCATCTCGTTGAGGCCGGACACCAGTACCGCAAGCAATACGCCCACCAGGCCGATGATGATGCGCGGGCCGAAAACGGGAGGGGTAATGGCGGTCGGTTTGGCTGCGGCCAGGGGTGCGGGAGCAGCGAGGGACGTCATGAACTACAACTCGGAATAGGAAATACCCGAGCAGTTTAATAAGGCTTAGACATGACAAAAAGTGACTTATCGGAAGCTTATAAGTGCACCAGGCGCAATGATCAAAATATAGGCGATCTCTATGGGAGCCGGGCTTGCCCGCGATGGCATCACCTTGCTATGCCTGAAAAACCGTGTCGCCCGCATCGCAGGCAAGCCAGCTCCCACATTGGCCGAGCTCACTTGCGACTCACGCTGGCTGCGCTTCCTTCCACGTCGCCTCGCAGCATTCACGCATGGTCTCGCGCAGCCATCTATGGGCCGGGTCCTTGTCGAAACGCGGGTGCCAGGCTTGGGTCAGCACCAGGGTCGGCAGGGAAATTGGCAGGGTGAAGGCTCGCAACGGCAGCTTCAGGCGATTGGCGCTGTAGAGCGCTTCCTTGGGCACCGGCAGGATCAGGTCGGAGTCCGGCAGCATGAACATCGCGCCGTGAAACCCCGGGGCGATCATCGCGACTCGGCGTTCCAGGCCCTGGGCGTTCAGGGCGGTGTCGATGGGCCCCCGGGCAATGCCGCGGCGGGAGATGCTGATATGGGAATAGCTGGCAAACCGTTCGGCGGTGATTTCTCCATCGAACAACGGGTGCCCTTCCCGTGCCAGGCCGACGAAGGTGGTGGTGAACAGGTTCTGCACCTTCACTTCCGGAGTGATCGGCATGGTGTTGCCCACCCGCAGGTCGAGACGGCCTTCACGCAGGGCCTCGTCATCGGTGTCGCCTTCCGGCACGAAGCGCAGTTCGCACAGCGGTGCCATGCGTTCCATGGTGTCGAACAGCCGACCGCCATACACTCCGACAAAAAAGTCATTGGCCCGCACGCTGAAGCGCCGGCGCAGGGTGCGCAGGTCCACTTCGTCCGCCGAGCGGAACAGCAGCGCCGCCTGCTCCACCACGCTGCGCACCTGGCCTTGCAACTCCAGGGCCTTGGGCGTCGGTACCAGGCCGCGACCGGCGCGCACCAGGATCGGATCGCCCACTGCCTCGCGGATGCGCGTGAGGGTGCGACTCATGGCGGCCGGGCTCAGGTTCATCCGCCGCGCGGCGCCTACCACACTGCCCTCGTCCAGCAAGGCGTCGAGGGCGACCAGCAGGTTCATGTCCGGTAATTGCATGCCAAGCACTCGTGATTGGTTATGAGTGAACTTGGCGCAATCGTAGCAGACTGTGGCGAGGGAGCTTGCTCCCCCGCCACAGGGTTGGTGTTTCAGTCCGGGTTGGTGTTCAGTCAGCGTTGCATGCCCCAGCGCTTCACGGTGACCCGCTCCAGGGTGTCGAACACCAGGTTCTCCACCAGCAGCCCGATCAGGATCACCACCGCCAGGCCGGCAAACACTTTGTCGGTGTACAGCTCGTTGCGGTTCTGGAAGATGTACCAACCCAAACCGCCCTTGCCGCTGGTAGCACCGAACACCAACTCGGCGGCGATCAGCGTGCGCCAGGCGAACGCCCAACCGATTTTCAACCCGGCGAGAATCGACGGCAGCGCAGCCGGGATCAGGATGAACAACACGAAGCGCATACCCTTGAGGCCATAATTTCGACCGGCCATGCGCAGGGTTTCGGAGACGCCGAGGAACCCTGAATAGGTGTTGAGCGCCAGCGCCCACAACACTGAATGCACCAGCACGAAGATCAGGCTGTTCTGCCCCAGGCCAAACCACAACAGCGCCAGCGGCAGCAGGGCAATCGCCGGCAACGGGTTGAACATCGAGGTCAGGGTGCTCAGCAGGTCACGCCCCAGTTGGGTCGACACCGCAAGCGTGGTCAGGGCAAACGCCAGCACAATGCCGATCAGGTAACCCTTGATCAGCACCACCAGCGAGATACTGACCTTGCTCAACAACTCGCCACTGGCCATGCCGTCGTAGAACGCGCTCAGTGTCTGCAGGAAGCTCGGCAGCAGCAGGTCATTGTTCTGATAACGGGCAGCCGCTTCCCAGAGGATCGCAAGCACGATCAGGATCAGGCTTTTACGCAGCCAGCCTTGTTGCCACAGGCGCTGGCGCCACGGCAACTCGCGCTCTACGCGTACACCGGGCAACGGTTCGAGAGTGATTTCGTATTCCTGGCGCATGGTGCAAACCCTTCAATAAGCGATGCGGATATCGGCGAAACCCAGTTCGGTTTCCGCCTCGGGCGCTTCATCAAACAGCAGCCGATGAATGCGCCGCGCCGAAGCCTGGAACTCCACACCGCCGAGGCTGTGCAGGTCGTATTGATGGCTGTGGATTTCCGCCCGCACCCGCCCCGGGTGCGGCGACAGCAACAGGATGCGGTTGCCCACCACCAGCGCTTCCTCGATGGAGTGGGTGACGAACAGCAGGGTGAAACGCACCTCTTCCCAGAGCAGCAATAGTTCTTCCTGCATCTTGCGCCGGGTCAGGGCGTCGAGGGCGGCGAAGGGTTCATCCATCAGCAGGATTTTCGGCTGCATGGCCAACGCCCGGGCGATTGCCACGCGGGCTTTCATGCCGCCGGACAGGGTGTGCGGGTAGGCATCGGCAAAGGCCGTAAGGCCGACTTTTTCCAGGTAGTACAGCGCGCGCTCTTCGGCCTCGCGACGCTTGAGGGTTTTGGACGCCAGCAGCGGGAACATGACGTTCTGCTTGACGGTTTTCCACGGCGGCAGTTGGTCGAACTCCTGGAACACCACGATACGGTCCGGCCCTGGCTGCTCGACTTTTTGCCCGAGCAGACGGATCTCGCCTTCACACGGCTTGATAAAGCCGGCGATGGATTTCAATAGTGTGGATTTGCCGCAGCCCGAAGGCCCCAGCAATACAAAGCGGTCTGCCGGATCGATCGCGAAGCTGACCTGGTGAGTGGCGCGCACCACCCGTTCGGGCGTGCGGTATTCAAGGCTGACTTTATCCACCGAAAGCAGTGCTTCGGTGGTGGTCGGGTTGCTGGCCGTGTGGCCTTGCAAGGGCGCGTTCATGTCAGCTCCCTTGCAGCGGCTTGGCGTCCTGGAAGAAGTAATCCTTCCACGATTCGGGTTTGTTTTTGATCGCGCCGACGCGGTAGAGGAATTCCGCCAGCGGGTAGGTGTTTTTCGGTGTGACGCTGAATTCGAATTGCGGGTTTTCGATGATTTTCAGCAGCTCGGCGCGGTCGATCTTGGCCTTGGTCACGCGGATGTAGGTATCGGCTGCGGCGCCTTTGTCGTTCTGGGCGAACTGCGCCGCTTCGGTCAGTGCCTCGACGAACGCCTTGTAGGTTTTCGGGTTGTCGTTGCGGAATTTCTCGGTGGCGAACAGCACGGTCGGCGAGTTAGGCCCGAGGATGTCATAGGAGTTGAGCACCACATGCACGTTCGGGTTGGTCAGGGCCTGCTCCTGGAACGGCGGGTTGGAGAAGTGCCCGGTCAGCTCGGTGCCACCGGCAATCAGCGCAGCCGTGGCATCCGGGTGCGGGACGGCAACGGTGTACTTGTCGAGGCGATTGAATTCCTTGTCGCCCCATTGCTTGGCGGCAGCGTATTGCAGGAAACGCGACTGCACGGAAACGCCCACTGCCGGTACGGCAATGCGGTCTTTTTCGGTGAAGTCGGCAATGGTCTTGACCTTGGGATTGTTGCTCACCAGGTAGTAGGGGAAGTTGCCCAGGGAGGCAACGGCTTTCACGTTCTGCTTGCCGTGGGTGCGGTCCCAGATAGTCAGCAGCGGGCCAACGCCGGCCCCGGCGATGTCGATGGAACCGGAGAGCAGCGCATCATTGACGGCTGCGCCGCCGGACAATTGTGTCCAGTCGACCTTGATGTCGATGCCTTCCTGCTTGCCGTATTTTTCGATCAGGTTCTGGTCGCGCACCACGTTGAGCAACAGGTAGACGATGCCAAACTGCTCGGCGATGCGAATTTCGCCTTCGGCCTGGGCGGCGGCAGGCGCCACAAGACTGCCGGCCAGCAGGCTGACGCCCAGGCCAACCGTCGCGGCCAGGCGCGCAAATGGGGTTTTCTTGGACATGGTCATGCTCCGGGTCAGAAAGGCGCGTCGCCCTGGATGGTGGTGCGGTACAGCTTGCGCCGCAGGTGGCTGGGGCAGCCGGCCGCCAGGTGGATCAGCGAGCGGTTGTCCCAGAACACCATGTCGTGGGGCTGCCACTGATGGCGGTAGATGTTTTCCGGCAGCACGCTGTGGGCGTACAGCTGGGCCAGCAGGTCGCGGCTTTCATCCTCAGGCAGGCCGACGATACGGGTGGTGAAGCCCTCGCTGACGAACAGCGCCTTGCGGCCGTTTTCCGGGTGGGTGCGCACAATCGGGTGTACCACTTCCGCCACTTGAGCGAGTTGCTCGGGCGTGAGGGTCGGGCGCCAATTGCCTTCGAATTTGGTTTCGCTGTAGCGTGCGGTGTAGGAATGCGCGGCGCTGCGGCCTTCGACCGCCTTGCGCAAGGGCTCGGGCAGGTTGTCCCAGGCTTTATGCATGTCGGCGAACAACGTGTCGCCACCCTCGGACGGCAGCTCCTGGGCATGGAGCATCGAGCCCAGGCTCGGTAGCTCCTTATAGGAGAGGTCCGAGTGCCAGAACTTGCCGGCGTCTCCCAGGCCGATGGATTGGCCGTTTTCGATGATGTTGGAGACGATCAGGATTTCCGGGTGGTTGGCCAGCAGGAATTGTTTGAGCACATGGATTTGCAGCACGCCGAAACGGCGGCTGAAGGCGATCTGTTGCTCGGGGGTGATACGTTGGTCGCGGAAGACCACGACGTGATGGTCCAGATGCGCGCGGTGAATGCGTGCGAAGTCCCGGTCGCTGACCGGGCGGGCCAGGTCCAGGCCTATGATTTCGGCGCCGACGCTGCCGGGAAATGGACGGATCTCGAAGGTTTGTGTGGTGTCGGTCGCTGTTGGAACAGTAGAGGTGGCAGACATGAGTTCACTCCCGTGCAGTCAGGAGAGTGACTTTATAGTCATAAGAACCGCATTTTAAATACCGTTAGTGAATATCGATATGCAGCAATACCGCTGTTGGCCCGACTCCCGGGAATAAAATGTGCACGACGGACCTTAGCCTGTAAGACCTGACAAATGGGAGCTGTGGGCCCGAAGAACACGCTGTTGAGTCGCTTACAAGCCGAAACCTTGCCCGTTTGACAAGCTTGTGGACAATCTCTAGTGTGCATTGGATCCAATTAGCCACCTCACCTTGAAAAGGAGGATAGCGTAGTCGTGACGCAGAAGCCGAACCCTTTGAGCAGCATCCAGATCAGCGGGCCTATCCCCGCCCATCTCGCCCGCTCCGTGATTGAAGAAACATTGCGCAACGCCATCCTGGATGGCCGCTTGCCCTGTGGCACCGCCATGCGTCAACAGGAGCTGGCCAGCTTGTTCGGGGTCAGCCGGATGCCGGTGCGCGAGGCATTGCGTCAACTGGAAGCCCAATCGCTGCTGCATGTGGTCACCCACAAAGGCGCGGTGGTGGCGCCACTGATCGAGGACCACTCGGCGGAAACCTACGCCCTGCGCATACTCCTCGAATCCGAAGCGCTGCGCTTGTCGATTCCCCTGCTCACGCCCGATGACATCGCCCAGGCTGGCGCCTTTATCGACGCGCTGGAACGGGAAAGCGACTACACCGAAATCGGCCGCCTCAACCGCCTGTTCCACATGGCGCTATATGGCAAGGCGGGCAATCAGCGGTTGCTCAAGCTGGTTGAACACGGCTTGAACGAAGAGGAACGTTTCCTGCGCTTCAACCTCGAGGCCATGGGCCTGGGCAAGACGTCCCAGGAAGATCACCGCGAACTGCTCGACCTCGTGGCGCAAAAGAAGGTCGACGAAAGCATCCTGACCCTGCGTAACCACCTTACCCGCGGCATGGAGGTGATTACGGGTTACCTCAAAACTCTTGAAGAGACTGAACAGAACGCTGCGCTGTAAATTCCGCGTGGAACTGAAACGCCTCCCTCGACCACAAAGCGCTGCAAAGTGACGCTGGCCGACGGAGGCCAGTGCACCACCATTACTCCCGTTAAACCATTAAGCCCAAAGAAAACTTCACACACTCCGCAGAGCGATCCAACTACCGCAATATTCCAACTCGAAAAACTTATAAAATTAAAAACACCTGAATACTTAATCAGATTATTACCAACACTCCAATTCTCCCAATCGACAGCGTGAATCCATGCTCGGTGCGTCACTGCGCGTGGCGTTCCTTTAAATAAAGCCTTGGTATTTTGTCACAGCATGCTGCTTGCCAGTAACAGTGTCAGCCTCGTACAGGGCTGCCTGTTATCAAGGCACCCGCGCATCCGTGAAAACCAATGTTTATTTGTCGCTAAAGCACAACGCTTTTATCAGGGAAGAGACACGACTTATAGGCATCAACATGTTCCAGCACTCACACCTGCTTAAACAAAAAAAGCAGAAGTTACATATCCATCCAATATTCAAATATATAAATACCCTTCCAAAGTTGCAGTACTTTATGGAAAACCACGTATTCGCCGTGTGGGACTTCATGACACTCACCAAACGCCTGCAACATGACCTCACCGGTATGCGCCTGCCCTGGTTACCGCCAACGGACCCGCAAGCGGCTCGCCTGATCAATGAGATCGTATTGGGCGAAGAGTCGGACGCGTATCCCGGCCATGGGCACGGCAGCCACTTCGAGTTGTACCTGGAAGCCATGCGTGAAGTCGGCGCGAGCACGGCGAACATCGAGCGGTTCGTCAGCCTGCAGCGTGACGGCAACGATGCAGAAACGGCCCTGCAAAAAATCGATATCCACCCGTCCGTGGCCCGGTTCGTCAGAAGTACCCTGCAGGTTGCCCTGGACGCACCGACGCACTGCGTGGCGGCTGCCTTTCTCCACGGGCGCGAGAGCGTCATCCCGGCGATGTTCAAGCGCATCCTGGAGGAGTGCGAGGTGCTCCATCGCCAGGCGCCCACCTTCTGCTACTACCTCAAGCGCCACATGGAGATCGACGCCCAGGAGCATGGCCCGGCGGCAACGCAATTGCTGCAACGCCTTACCCTCGGCGACCCAAGCCGCGAGCAGCAAGCCGACAGTTGCGCCCTCGGCGCCGTGGAAAGCCGCCTGGCCTTATGGGATGGGTTGCATAGGTGCCTGCCGGAGATGAGCGCATGAACCCTGCCGACTACCGCTCATTTGCCGACGACTGGGAGCGCCGCGCGACCATCCGCACACGCCCGCGGCGGCGGCTGGAAAACGATCAGAAACTGATCTATCCCCTGAGCCGACAGCCTCTGGTGCTGAGCGCGACCTTTATCGACCGATGCCCGCAGTGCCGTGATTTTGTCTTGCTGCAGACGTTCTACAAGTTCATCAACGACGTGGTGATCTTTGAAACCGAGATCGTCGACAAGACCGCACGCAGCATCGCCAAGAATCGCTTTTCGGTGCCCTTCCCGCTTGCCTGTCGCTACGACGCCATGACCGTGGTGGTAGACGAGGATTACCACGCCCTCGTCGCCCTCGATTTCATGCAACAGACCATCGAGATGACCGGGATCCCACCCCTTGAACTACCCGCGCAAATCGAGCTGAGCCGCGCCTTGCCTGCCGCACTGGCGCTGGCGCCCGAACACCTGCGCGATGCCATGGAACTGATTGCCGTGGCCATCGCCGAGAACACCGTGACCCATGACGTGGCAGCGTTTTCCAAGGACGACAGTGTCAAGCAATCCATCCGTGGGTTGATGGCCGACCACTTGTTTGACGAGGGCCGCCACGCGCTTTTCTGGACGCGCCTGGTGCGTATTTATTGGCAGTCTGCAGACGCCGCGGACCGCGACTGTATCGCCCGGATCCTGCCGGTTTTTCTCCAGCATTACCTGACCCACGACCTGCAGAAAAACTTCGACCTGCACTTGATCGAGCACCTGGATGTCAGTGACGGCACGCGCTCTGCGCTGCGCACTGAAGTGCAGGCGATGGGCTTTCCCATTACCCGCCAGCACCCGTTGATCGGCAATATCATGGGCTTCCTGAATCACAGCGGCCTGCTGCAAACGCCGAGTGTGGTTGGGGCGCTGGATGCCTTTCTTGCGGCGCCAGGAGGGCACCCATGAGGCACCTGAAGATTGGGCTGGCGGGCTTCAGCGCGGCGCTGAATGAACTGGGTGAGACATTGGCGCAATACGGTCATGGGGTGGTGCGAGCACAGGATGTCACCCACCTAGTAGACCTGCTGATTGATGACGGTAGCGAGGAGGTTCCGCCCGGCGTGACGTGCACAGCCTTGATGAGCCTGCGCGTGGGTATGGGAGCGTTGACCGACTGTGGATTGCCGGCCCTGCAGTTCAGGTGTTACGCCCACTCAAGGCGACTCCTGACAACCCTGGAGGTTGCCGGAGAAGCCTGTGGCAATGGTCAACGGCTGCGTCAACACGCAGTAAGCAGCCTGGTGGAGTGGGTAGCCCAACAGGTGAGTGGGTTCTCCCGGGACCCGGGCTATTTCTCGCAGGCGGCCGTCGCCTCTGATGATCCGGAACACGGCCTGCAAGCGCTCGCATCCCTGGCGTACCTGCATCGTTTTAACCTGACGGCCGATTTGGTTCTGCTGCAGCAAGCCCAGGTACCCCTGATCGAACGATTGGAAAACAGTCTGCAAACCTTCGCCGACCGGCTGGCGTTGAACATTGCCGGCAGCGGGCTGACTTACCGACAGTTGCATCGCCAGAGCCTGGCTATCCAGCGCCGTCTGCGACTTCTGCTTGGGCCCCACGACACACCGCCGGTAATCGGCGTTTGCCTGGGCAAATCCCTGGAGCTGTACGCCAGCATTCTCGCGGTACTCGCCTGCGGTGCGGTGTACCTGCCCCTGGAGCCGGGCCACCCGCTGCAACGCCAGCGAGCGATGCTGGAAAACGCCGGCGTCTCGGTGCTGCTGGATGATGGCAAGCATCCACTGCGGGACGGGTTTTGTGCATTGGATGTGAATGCCGTCGACACTCCCGACACCTCGCTGCCAATGCGCCAGCGCCCCGCCATGGACGACCCTTGCATGGTGTTCCACACCTCGGGCACTACCGGCCACCCCAAGGGCGTGCTGCTCAGCCAGCACAACCTGGCCCATTTCAGCGCCTGGTTCGGGGGTCATGTGCAGCTGAGCGAACACAGCCGGGTCTTGCAGTTTTCGCCCTTGAGTTTTGACTCGTCCCTGATCGATATCTTCCCGAGCCTGATCGCGGGCGCCGAGCTGATCGTGCCCAGTGAGGACCAGCGACGCGACCCGCAGCAACTGGTGGAGTTGATCCGACAACAGCGCGTCACCCACGCCTTCCTGCCGCCGGCGCTGCTGAGCATCCTGCCGCTGGATCAACCCCTGGGCCTGGCGCACCTGATGACCGGAGGCGATGTGTGCGAGCCCTATGTCATCGAGCAGTTGGCAGGCCAGTGCCGCCTGCACAATTTCTACGGGCCCACCGAAGCCACCGTGCTGGTGACCAGCCACACGTTGCAGCCGGGCGACAGCAATCGCAACCTCGGCACGCCCATCGCCAACAGCCAGGTACTGATCCTCGACGAGCACCTGCAACCGGTGAATGAGCAGGTGTTGGGCGAACTGTACATCGCCGGTCCCGGCGTCAGCCTGGGTTACCTCAACCAGCCGCGTCAGACCGCCGAGCATTTCGTCCCCCTGGAGTTGCCCGACGGCCAGACCTTGCGGGCCTACCGCACAGGCGACCTGGCGAAGTGGACCGCTGCCGGCATCGAGTTGGCCGGGCGCCGGGATCAGCAGGTGAAGATCCGTGGGTTCCGGGTCGAACCGCAAGAGATCGAACATTGCCTGCGCAGCAGTCAGCTGTTTCGCCAAGTGGCGGTGGTGATTGACCGTGAGCGGCGAATCCTGGCTTTTGTTGCTCAGCCCGAAACACAAGACGCCCTGCCTGCACTGACGCAGCATGCCCGGCAAACACTGCCGGACTATTTGCGGCCAACCCTGTGCACGGAACTTGCGAGCATGCCGTGCACCCCCAACGGAAAGGTCGACCGCCAGGCATTGCTGGCGTTACCGACTCCAACGCTGCCGGCCATCATTCACGGCGAACCGCACACGCCCATGCAAGTGCAGTTGCTCAACCTGTGGAGCGAGTTGCTGGGCATGCCGGTCACGCAGCTGTCGGCCGACGAGAGCTTCTTCAATCTTGGCGGCCATTCCATCCTGCTGTCGACGATGCTGCTGCGTATCCGCGAGCAGTTCGGGCGCAGCCTATCCCTAAGTCGGTTTTTTGAAACCCCCACGGTTCGTACCCTCGCTACGCTGATGGGGGACGACGCACCACCCGAAGCACCGACCGGCCAGGCTACCCGGGATGCGCTGCGTGAGCTGCATGTGCAGACATTGCCGGCTGAACAGGCGGGCGAACGTCGCCGGGTGATCGTGACCGGGGCCAACAGTTTTCTCGGGGTGCATATCGTCGAGGCACTGTTGGCCGAGGGTGCACTTGAAGTGGCGTGCCTGGTGCGCGAACGGCCCGGACATTCGGCGACCGCGAGGTTTGCCGAGGCCCTGCGAGAGTACCGTCTGGAACACCTGGACCTGAGCCGGGTGCAGGTGTATGCCGCCGACATCAGCCAGCCGCGTCTTGGCCTGTCGAGTGAGGTGTATGACTACCTCGCCGGGGAGTTCGGCGTGTTGGTGCACAACGCCGCCCACGTCAATCATGTGATGGATTACGCCACCCTGGCCAAGGACAACGTCGAACCGGTGCTGGAATGCCTGCGCCTGTGTGAAACCCGGTGCAAGAAGGTCTTCAATTTTATCTCGACGCTGTCGGCCGCCAGCACTATCGACGCACATGGCCAGGTACTCGAAAACCCCGCCGCGGCCACCCCGCCGCTCTACATCCAGAATGGCTACAACCTGTCCAAATGGGTTGCCGAACGCTTGCTGGGACGCGCCGCAGCGCAAGGTGCCTGGGTCAATATCCATCGCCCGGGGAACATCAGCTTCAACAGCCGCAGCGGAGTCTGCGAGCCACAGAAGAATCGCCTGATGTTGATGCTCAAAGGTTCACTCCAACTGGGCCTGGTGCCGCACCTTGAGTTGAATTTCGACCTGATGCCGGTGGACTTTCTCGCCCGGTTTATTGCGTTCCACAGCAGCCGCTGCCGTGCTGGAGGGACGGTGTTCAACCTGCATAACCCGCAGCCCCTGAGCTGGGAAACCTACGTCGACGCCTTTCGCCAGGCAGGCCATGCATTCGAGCTGGTGAGCGTGGCTCACTGGCAACGTCACCTGCACACAGTGGACAGCCGCAATGCGCTGTTCGGCGTACTGGGCTTCTACCTCAACGGGGTGGGCGAGGACATCGGCGATACCTCGATGATCCGCCATGACAACGCACGACGCGGCGTCGAGCAGATGGGCGGACGCTACCCCGAAAAAAATCCGGCGCTGTTACGCAAGGGCTGCGAGTACCTGCGCAGCACCGGTTTCCTGTGACCAGGCTCTCAATTGAAGGAAGACCTTATGAAACCCGATACGTTGATTCGCAACCCTTGCGGCAAACCTGTGGTGTCCTCAGTTGTGGTTGCCTGTGATGCCGCCCGTGCGTGGGCGGTGGTCGGTGACTTTGGCGGATTTGATCGATTCATCCCCGCCTTGTCCCACATCGAAATCACTGGTGCGGGCGCGGGATCGCTGCGCAAGAAGTTCTTCCACGATGGAAATCTGGTAGTGGAGCAACTCAACAGCCGCGACGAGCAGGCCATGCGCATGACCTGGACCACGATCTACAACACCTTGGGCGTAGCACGGTTGTGGGCCGCCATGGATGTCGAACCGTTGGGAGCAGGATCCTCACGGGTGACCTGGACGATCATCGCCGAGCCGGTTGAACCTGGCGCGGAGGGATTTGAGCCGTTTGTGCAGGCATTCGCCGACGGTGCGCTGGCGAATGTGCGAGCGATGTTTGGCTAAAGGAGACAGGAGCGAGCAGGCTCGCTCCTGTGTGTTCATCGATCAGATTTTGAAACTGTCGACCAACTGCTTCAGCCGGTTGGCCTGTTGAGACAAGGCGTCGCAATCCTTCAAGGTTTCGTTGAGGTTGGCCACGCCCTGCTGGTTCAGCAGGTTGATCTGGTTGATGTCGACGTTGAGGGTTTCCACCACGGCGGTCTGTTCCTCGGTGGCGGCCGCTACCGACTGGTTCATCCCGTCGATCTCGACGATCCGCTGCGTCACGCTGACCAGGCGCTCACCGGCCTGGTTGGCGACCTCGACGCTTTCTTCGCTGGAGGTCTGGCTGGCGTTCATCGTGGTCACGGCCTCACGCGAGCCAATCTGCAGCGAGGTGATCATTTTGTGGATCTCTTCTGCCGACTCCTGGGTGCGGTGCGCCAGGTTGCGTACTTCATCCGCCACCACGGCAAACCCACGCCCGGCCTCACCGGCACGTGCAGCTTCAATCGCGGCGTTGAGGGCCAACAGGTTGGTTTGCTGGGAGATGCCTTTGATCACGTCCAGGATGTGGCCGATGTTGTCGGTGCTGGCGTTCAGGGTTTCAATCTGTGTGCAGGACAGGCTAATTTTTTGCGAAAGCTCCGACATCGCCAGGATGGTTTTCTCAACCACCTTGCGCCCATCATCGGCCTGCTCACTGGCACCGCTGGCGTGTTGCGAAGCATCAGCGGCGTTGCGCGCGATTTCCTGCGTGGCGGCCCCCAGTTCGTTGATCGCTGCGGCCACGCTGTTGGTGCGCGCGCTTTGTTCGTCGGAACCGATGATCGACGCGTTGGACGAGGCCATTACTCGCTGGGACAGGTCGTGCACCTGGCGCGTCGCCGAGGAAACTTCGGAAATCGACGCGTGAATACGCTCGACGAATTGGTTGAAGGCACTGCCCAAATCACCGAACTCGTCCTTGCTTTCCACTGTCAGGCGGCGGGTCAGGTCACCCTCGCCCTGAGCGATGTCCTGCATGGCGCGGCCCATGGTGGTCAGCGGGCGCATCAAGACCTGGATCAGGACGCTCAGGAACACGGCAATGGCGGCAACCGCAATGAACATGGCGATCAATGCCGAGGTACGGAACTTACCCAGCGGTGCGTAGGCTTTGTCTTTGTCGATCGACAGGCCGATGTACCAGTCGGCATTCGGCAACCCGCTGATCGGGGTGAAGGACAAAATCCGTTCCTGGCCATTCAAGACCACTTCCTGGCTGAGCTTCTCGATGCGCACGTTGGTGCCGGGATAGATGTCCTTGAGGTTCTTCATCACCTGGTCCTGGTCCGGGCTGACGATCACCTGACCATCACCGCTGACCAGGAATGCATGGCCGATGCCGCCGAAATCCACCGAGTTGATGATCTTCACCAGGGTTTGCAGGCTCAGGTCACCGCCGACCACGCCAAGCAGTTCGCCATTCTTTTTCACCGGCATCGCGATGGTCACGATCAGCCCGCCTACCGCAGCCATGTAGGGCGGTGTGAGCATGGTCTTGTCGGCTGCGACAGCTTGCTTGTACCAGGGGCGCTGACGCGGATCGTAGCCATCGGGCATTTTGGCGTCGGGACGCTGGGTGAACACGCCGTTGGTGGAGCCGACGTAGGTGAACTGGAAGTTGGAGGTAAATGCCGACTGGTCGACCAACCCCGGAAGATCGGCAGAGCTGCCTTGATGGGCCACGTTTTGCGCGAGGCTTTCCAGTACCAGCACCCGCCCGCTGAGCCAATTCTGCACGCTGCTGGCGGTGAGTTCACCGGATTGCTGAATGGACGACTCCAGGTTTTGCCGGATGGTATTGCGCTGCAAGTAGTCGTTGTAGAACGTGAATAACGCGAAGGCCAGAACCACTACGCCTGACGCGGCCAACAGAATTTTATGACTGAACTTGAGATTCATTTCATTGACTTCTTTTTGCCAAAAGGGGGTGAGCGTGCCGGATGCAACATTCCATGTAACGGTATAGGCAGACTCTGCGACTGCTCTATTTCGGTGCACGCATGGCTCGTCAGGCTTTCGGCCAAGGCAGGATAAATATTAGGAATTTGTGAGAAGCATCTGCTTTTAATGTCAGAAACCGACCAGTGGTAGCGCTCTAACGTCAGGAGTTGCAAAATTTTTCAGGCTTGTCGACAATGCGACTAATTATCATTTGTGACGCTTTGCCAGGCCGTGTGAATGCCCTCATCCGAGTACGCAGTACAGACGCTTTACAGCAACCATCATGGCTGGCTGAACACTTGGCTGCGCAGCCGTCTGGGTAACGCAGCGGATGCGGCGGACCTGGCCCAGGACACGTTCGTGCGGCTGCTGCAAAAAACCGAACGTTTCGAACTCAAGGCCCCTCGCGCTTTCCTGCGCACTATCGCGCGGGGCCTGGTGATCGATCATTGGCGTCGCGAAGAAATCGAGCGCGCCTACCTGGAGTCCATCGCGCATTTGCCCGAAGCCTTGGCGCCGAGTGCTGAAGAACGTGCGTTGATTCTGGAATTGCTGGAGTCCATCGCCCGGCTTCTGGACGGACTCAAGCCCAAGGTACGCAAGGCGTTTCTACTGGCTCAATGCGACGGCCTGACTTACAAGCAGATTGCGCAGCAGATGGGTGTATCACTGCGCTCGGTGGAGCGCTATGTCGCCGAGGCGCTTTATCACTGTTATGTGCTGCGGTATGAGGCATGACCTCGATGGATAACACAGCGCGCGCAGGAATCGACCCGCAGGTGGTCAAGCAGGCCATCAGCTGGATGCTGCGTCTGCGTAACAATCGCGCCAATGTCCGCCTGAAGGCGCAGTGCGAGCACTGGCGCGAGGCTCATCATGAACACGAGTTGGCCTGGCAACGCGTGCAGGCACTGCAGCATGAATTAAGCAGCCAGTTGGCGGCGATTCCCGGGGCCCATGTGGCGCTGGAGAACAGTGCCCAGCGCCTTGGGCGCCGGCAGGCATTGAAGGTATTGTCCGGCGTGCTGTTGATGGGTTCGGCGGCCTGGGTCAGCCGAGACCTCACCGGCTGGCAGCGTTGGACCTCTGACCTGGCTACCACCACTGGCGAACGCCGTAGCGTGCAACTACCGGATGGCACGCGCCTGCAGCTCAATACCGATAGCGCAGTGGACCTCGACTTCAACCCGCAACAACGCTTGATCACATTGGTGCGTGGGGAAATCCTGGTGACCTGCGGCGCCGCGGCGACCGCCCCCCTGCTGGTTCGCACCCGCCATGGTTTGTTCGAAGGAATAGACGGGCGATTTGTGGTGCGCCAGGACAGCGATTGCACACGCCTGAGCGTCGCGTCAGGCAACGTGGCGATTCATTCACCGCATACCGCCGACGGGCTTTTCACTCAAGTGCATGCAGGAGAAAGCTATCTGGTGCGTCAGAATGCGGCCGCTCTGGCGCCGCCTTCGGATATGGATACAGGGGCCTGGGCCGACGGATTGATCGTCACCCGCAACATGCGTCTTGCCGACTTCCTGGCGGAGGTAGGGCGCTATCGCCATGGTTATCTGGGCTGCTCGAGCGATATCGCAGATTTGCGCTTGTCTGGTGTTTTTCGCCTGGAGGACACCGAGAAACTATTGGCGATCCTTCCGCAGACGCTGCCTGTGCGCCTGCGCTATCGCACCCGCTGGTGGGTGAGCCTGGAGCGTCAGGCCTGATTATTTTTGGCGTGCCTGATTTATTTTTGGCGGCTTTTTTCCGTGAGTCCGGCTTAGACAGTAAGCAATTCAATCTGCCTTCAGCGACCTCTACGGATCTCGATAATGACTGTGCGTTTTTTCAGCAACTCTCCCTCTTCCTACCCTTTGCTCGGCAAAGCCGTACGCGCAGCATTGCTGTCGACCACGATGGGCATCGGCTTGCTGCCAGTGGCCGGTGTCGCGGCTGATAGCGGGGTCGAACGTATCAGCCAGCGCTATGACATCCCGGCAGGCGCGCTGAGCGATGTGCTCAATCAGTTTGCCCGTCAGGCAGGCATCACCCTTTCCAGCACGCCTGCGCAGACTCAGGGCCGACAGTCTCCCGGGCTGCACGGGGAGTACTCGGCCGAACAGGGCCTGAGCCAATTGCTCAACGGCTCAGGCTTGCAGGCGCAGGCGCAGGACGACGTGAGTTTCGTGTTGCAGGTCCAGCCCGAGAGCGAGGCGCTGACCTTGCCGACCACCGACATCAAAGGCTTCGCCCTGGGTAATGCCCTGGGCAGCATGGAAGGCTACAACGCGACCCACAGCCAGATCGCCACCAAGACCAGTACCGCGCTGCTGGAAACGTCTCAGACGGTTTCAGTGGTGACCCGCGAGCAGATGGACGACCAAGGCTCGCAAACCGTTGCCCAGGCCATGCGTTACACCCCTGGCGTGCTGACCAACCCTTATGGCGCCACTCACCGCTATGACTATGTGGCGATGCGTGGTTTCAACGACGGTTCGGTGGATAACATCTACCTGGACGGTTTGAAAT
The DNA here is from genome assembly GCF_058780865.1 of Pseudomonas sp. GP01-A4. Taxonomy (NCBI): domain Bacteria; kingdom Pseudomonadati; phylum Pseudomonadota; class Gammaproteobacteria; order Pseudomonadales; family Pseudomonadaceae; genus Pseudomonas; species Pseudomonas sp. GP01-A4. Next base: position 3,196 of record NZ_JBYSWF010000031.1, on the reverse strand, counting down.
CCATGGGTGACAGCGGAACCTACAGCACCATGCAGGTGGACCCGTATTTCCTCGAGCGCGTAGATATCCTCAAAGGACCGTCATCGGTGCTCTACGGGCGCAGCTCGCCGGGTGGGCTGGTGGCGTTGACCAGCAAGAAGCCATTGTTTGAGCCATACCATCAGGTCCAGGCCACGATAGGTTCCCAAGGGCAGCGAGGCATGGGTTTCGACTTCAGCGGCCCGGTGGATGACGACAAGCGCATTGCTTACCGACTGACCGGGCTTGCAGACAAGTCCGACACGCAATTCGACCATGCCAAGGAAAAACGCTACGCGCTGGCACCCACCTTGAGCATCGACTTTACCGATGACACGTCCCTCACACTCCAGGCTTACCTGCAGCATGACCCCGACGGTGGCTACCACGGAGGCATGCCGGCAGATGGCGCGTTGCACCAGCGCAACGGCCAGCGGATCTCCAACCACTTCTTCGAAGGCGAGCCGGGCATTGATGGGTACAAGCGTGATCAACAGTCGTTCGGCTATCAGTTCGAGCATCGCTTCAATGATGTTCTCACGGCGCGGCAGAACTTTCGGTATCTGGACTCCAAGGTCCGGCTGGACCAGGTATATGCCTATGGCTGGACTACGCCCACCAGTAATGAGTTGAATCGCTATTACTCAGGCGGTGACGAAAAGCTGCATGCGTTCATCATCGACAACATGCTGCAGGCTGAATTTTTTACCGGCGCGACCAAGCATACGGTGTTGATGGGGGCGGACTATCAGCGGCGCAAAACCGTCGTGGACTGGAGCAGCGGCTCTCTTGCGCCAATCAATGCGTTCAACCCGGTGTATGGCAATTCCGAGATCAGCTATTACAGCCCAACCAGTTATCTGCGCCGGCTCGAGCAGACCGGCGTTTACCTGCAAGACCTGATTGAGATGGACAAGTGGCGGTTCTCCCTCGGGCTGCGTCAGGACTGGGTTGAGACCTCCGATGAAAATCGCATTGCCGAAGCGGGACGACCGCTGGGCACAGAGATCAGTGATAAACGTACCAAACTGACCGGCCGGGCCGGAGCGCTCTACTTGTTTGATAACGGTCTCGCGCCCTACGTCAGCTATTCCGAATCCTTCAACCCGAACTCCTATTCGGACAGTGCCGGCAATCCCCTTGCACCTACCGACGGCACCCAGTGGGAAGTCGGCTTGAAGTATCAGCCGCCGGGTACCGACAATTTGTTCACGGCCTCGCTGTTCCGCATCGACCAGGAAAACCTGGCGACCAAACTGCCGCAGGAAAACTTCTATCGCGCGGTCGGCGCTGTGCGCTCCCAGGGCCTGGAGCTGGAGGCGCATATGCAGTTGACCGACCATCTCAAATTGTTGGGCAGCTATACCTTCACCGATATCGAGTATTCGAAGTCGATGGTCAGCACGCTGAGTACTGCGGACAACGTGATCGAGAACAAGGGGAACTCGCCGACGCAGGCGCCGCGTCATATGGCGTCGGTATGGGCAGACTACAAGTTCGATAGCGGCGCACTGGATGGCCTGCGACTCGGTGGTGGTGTTCGTTATGTCGGCTACAGCTGGGCAGATGCGGAGAACACCATGAAGGTGCCCGCCTACACGCTGTTTGATGCCTCGATGGGTTATGACCTTGGCAAGGTGGGACTGAAGGGTGTGGATGTACGCCTGAATGCCAACAACCTGACGAACGAGTCGTACGTGGCGTCGTGTGCCAGTTTGAACTTCTGCTACCTGGGTGAAGAGCGCAACGTCAGTGCGACGGTGAGCTACCAGTTCTAATCCCTCTCGATTCATACAAAGCCAGTTCCTGATTCCAGGCGCTGGCTTTGTCGTCTTTGCAGGAAATTTTTATGCGCGCATTGCTGGTTTTACTTCATCGCTACATCGGGTTGGCAACGGCGTTGTTTCTGATGATGGCGGGACTCACGGGCAGCCTTCTGGCGTTTAACCATGAGTTGGATGAATGGCTCAATCCCGGCTTTTATGGAGCAACGGCCAAAGGTTCGGCATTGCCGCCAGGTGAACTGGTGGACACGCTGCAGGGGCAGCATCCCAAACTGCAAGTCTGGTACATGGAGTATCCACAAGAGGCCGGTCGTACCGCGATGCTGGCGGCAGTTGCGAGAAACGATCCGGCGACGGGCAAACCCTTTGAGGAGCCCAACCAGGTCTTTTACCTGGATCCGGTCAGCGGCGAAGAAATGGGCCGGCGTGTTTGGGGGGCTTGCTGCTTTCAGCGCGAGAACTTCATTCCGTTCATTCTGGAATTTCACTCCAACCTCACACTGCCGGGTAATTGGGGTTTGTGGCTGATGGGACTGGTGGCGATCGCATGGGTGTTCGATTGTTTTATCGCGCTGTGGCTGACCCTGCCGAGAGGTAAACCGTTCTGGAAGAAGTGGTCCACGGCGTGGAAGATCAAGGGCGGCCACGCTTACCGGCTGAACTTCGACCTGCATCGTGCAGGCGGGTTATGGCTTTGGCTGTTGTTGCTGCCGATTGCAGTCAGCAGCGTCGCGATGAATTTGCCGAGCCAGGTGTTCAAGCCTGCTGTCTCGCTGTTCTCACCGGTTGAGCCTAGCGTCTATGAGGCCCGTGGCGGGTTACCCGCCGAGCAATTGGGCGTGACACAACTGAGTTATCAACAGGCCTATGAGCGGGCGCTAGAGGAAGGCAAGCGGCTGGGACTGACGGCGGCGATTGGAGAGCTTTACTACAGCTTTGAGTACAACTTTTATGGGGCGGGTTTTGGACAACATGATACCGAGGCCCATGGGAAATCCTGGTTGTTTTTCCACGGGACGGATGGGCGTTTACTGGGGCAGGAAATAGCAGGGCAAGGTACGTTGGGAGAGCGCTTTTATCGGCTGCAACTGCCGATCCATGGGGGCAGGATCATCGGGGTGGCGGGTCAGGTGCTGATTGCGCTGCTGGGAGCTGTGATCGCGATGTTGTCTGCTACCGGGATCTATATATGGTGGCGCAAGTTAATGGCCAGGCGAAGCAGCAAGGCACGCAAAGGGTGAGTCGATTCTAGTTGTTTGCCCAGCCCTTAAACGACAAAACCCCTGTCTGCGCTAGCAGACAGGGGTTTCGGAATTCAATCTTGACGATGACCTACTCTCACATGGGGAAACCCCACACTACCATCGGCGATGCATCGTTTCACTGCTGAGTTC